>NZ_JBXWSK010000070.1:0-17132 GCF_059613385.1 Ruegeria sp. BHSA162 | reverse complement strand
CGTTGAGCTGATCGCCCCGATCGCCATGGAAAACGGTCTGCGCTTCGCCATCCGCGAAGGCGGCCGCACCGTCGGCGCAGGCGTCGTGTCCAAAATCATCGAGTAAGGCGCGCTTGTCGCGCCCGGTTGCGGCAGGCGGTTTTCCAAAGCGAAGCCAGCTGAAAGCAACTTGGTGAGAAACCAAAGAAGGCCGTCCCAAACCGGGGCGGCCTTTTTCGTTAAGTTCCCAAAACATTGGTTGCGCCGATCTTGGTGTTGCACGCGAATACGCCAAGCTTGCGTTGAGCGGCGCCCCTCGACACAATTGCAGTCAGAATTGTCCAGTAGGGGAGGATGGTGGGATGACCAAGCATGTTGAAATCGGCCGGACTGGGGTCAGGTTGCCGCAAATAGGGTTCGGTTCAACAGGGCTGGGAAGCATTCCACAGATATATGGATACGAAGTAGACGAAAGCCGTGCACTGGATACCATCAGGGCAATTCTACAGCGTCCGGACGGCTTCATTGATACAGCGCGCGGGTATGCGTTGGGCCGAAGCGAAGAACGTATCGGGCAAGTCATTCGCGAATTGGGCGGGTGGCCCGAGGGTAGGGTTCTGTCCACGAAACTGGACCGGGATAAGGAGAGCAACAGGTTTGATGCGACACAAGCGCGAAGGTCGCTTGAAGCAAGCCTTGAAGCCCTTGGCGTTGACCAGGTGGATATTCTTCACCTTCATGACCCTGAATACGCCGCAGATCTTTCCAAAGTGACCGGCACGGGCGGCGCGCTTGATGAGCTGTTTCGGATGAAGGAAGAAGGCCTGGCAAAAGCTGTGGGGCTTGCTGGTGGTCGAATTGACGTCCTGATGCCTATGCTACGCGATCGTGAGTTCGACGTCCTTCTGACGCACAACAGGCATACAGTCGTCAATGTGAATTCCGCTCCGCTGATTGAACTCGCGCGTTCCAAGGGAGTGACCGTTCTGAATGCGGCGCCCTATTCCGGAGGAATATTGGCCAAGGGAAGTTCCGCTCATCATTTCTACGTCTATCAGCCGGCGACCGAAGAAGTTCTGGGCCCGGTTCGTGCTGTCGAGAGTATCTGTTCCCGCTACGATGTCCCGTTGGGGGCGCTTGCGTTGCAATTCTCGGTCAAAAACGCAGATATAGCTTCGACAATTTGCGGCGCGACATGGCCGCAGCACGTGGACCAGACATTCGAATGGGCCGACTGGTCTATCCCGGATGCGGTCTGGACGGAGCTGGCGGAATTGGGGCAATCCCAAAATGATCCTGAAGCCGGGTAGGGGCTTCAAGATTCAGCGCGGCGGCTTATCACTCGCCAGCCAATCCGCATTTGGGGCTTGGTGGCATTTCCCCCTTGCCAAACAGCGCCAACCCCACTAAACCGCGCGAGTTCTCGGTGAGAACGTGAAGGCGGGGTGATTCCCGCCTTTTGGGTTCGATGAGGGTTGGCGATGAGCGCCCGTCCTCCTCTCAACTCCAACGCCTGAAAAAAGGCTGTTAATATGCAAAGCCAAAACATCCGTATTCGGCTGAAGGCATTTGACTATCGCGTCCTGGATGCCAGCACGCAAGAGATCGTCAACACTGCAAAGCGGACCGGCGCGAACGTGCGCGGCCCGATCCCGCTGCCGAACAAGATCGAGAAGTTCACGGTTCTCCGTGGCCCTCACGTTGACAAGAAATCCCGCGATCAGTTCGAGATCCGTACGCACAAGCGTCTTCTCGACATCGTAGATCCGACCCCCCAGACCGTGGACGCGCTGATGAAGCTCGACCTGGCCGCTGGTGTGGACGTCGAGATCAAGCTGCAGTCGTAAGATCGGAGGGTATTGATGATGCGCTCTGGTATTATCGCAAAAAAAGTCGGCATGACCCGCCTGTTCATGGAAGACGGCAAGCAGATCCCTGTGACCGTTCTTCACCTGGACAACCTGCAGGTCGTTGCACAGCGCACCGCTGACAAAGACGGCTACACCGCCGTTCAGCTGGGCGCCGGTGCCGCCAAGGCAAAACGCACCTCGAAGGCCATGCGCGGCCACTTCGCCGCCGCCAAGGTCGAGCCCAAGCGCAAGCTGGCCGAGTTCCGCGTGTCTGAAGACGCGCTGATCGAAGTGGGCGCCGAGATCTCGGCAGATCACTTCCTGGCTGGTCAGAAAGTTGACGTTTCGGGCACCTCGATCGGTAAAGGCTTTGCCGGTGCAATGAAGCGCCACAACTTCGGTGGTCTGCGCGCCTCGCACGGTGTTTCGATCAGCCACCGTTCGCACGGTTCGACCGGTCAGTGTCAGGACCCGGGCAAGGTGTTCAAAGGCAAGAAGATGGCCGGTCACATGGGTGCTGCCCGTGTTACCACCCAGAACCTGGAGGTCGTCAAAACCGACGCCGACCGTGGTCTGGTCTTCATCAAAGGCGCCGTTCCCGGACCGAAATCGGGCTGGGTTACCGTCAAGGACGCCGTCAAGAAGAAAGCACCGGAAGGCCTGCCTTTCCCGGCTGCTGTGAAATCGGCTGCAACCGAAGCACCTGCGGAAGAAGCACCCGCGGAAGGTGGTGAAGCATGAAACTTGATGTAATCAAACTGGACGGCAAGAAAGCCGGCAACATCGAGCTGGATGCGGACCTGTTCGGCCTGGAGCCGCGCGCGGACATCCTGCACCGTGTGGTCCGTTGGCAGCGCAACAACGCGCAGGCTGGCACCCACAAGGTGAAGACCCGCTCGGAAACCAGCTACTCGACCAAGAAGATCTATCGCCAGAAGGGCACCGGTGGCGCACGTCACGGTGACCGCAACGCGCCGATCTTCCGCAAGGGTGGCATTTACAAGGGTCCGACCCCGCGTTCGCACGGCCACGACCTGCCGAAGAAGTTCCGCAAGCTGGGCCTGCGCCACGCACTGTCGGCCAAGGCCAAAGCCGGTGAGCTGGTCGTGATCGAAAGCGCCGAAGCCGAAGGCAAGACCGCCGCACTGGCCAAGCAGGTTGCAAACCTGGGCTGGAAGCGCGCTCTGGTCATCGACGGCGCCACCGTGAACGAAGGGTTCGCCCGCGCAGCCCGCAACATCGAAGGTCTGGATATCCTGCCGTCGATGGGCGCAAACGTCTATGACATCCTCAAGCGTGACACCCTGGTGCTCACCAAGGCGGGTGTCGAAGCACTGGAGGCTCGACTGAAATGAGCGCGAAGGCAGAACACTACGACGTGATCCGCAAGCCGATCATCACCGAGAAAACGACCATGGCGTCCGAAAACGGCGCGGTTGTCTTTGAAGTGGCGATCGACAGCAACAAGCCGCAGATCAAAGAGGCCGTCGAGGCGCTGTTTGGTGTGAAGGTCAAGGCGGTGAACACCACCGTGACCAAAGGCAAGGTCAAGCGGTTCCGCGGCCAGCTGGGCAAGCGGAAAGACGTCAAAAAAGCCTATGTGACCCTGGAAGAGGGCAACACCATCGACGTGACCACCGGTCTCTGATCGGACCCGTCTTTGGAGAGAGATGAAAGCCCCCGCCGAAAGGCGGGGGTTTTTTTAGCGCGGCGGCCTTCGACCCTGTCCAGCTTTTTCCGGAGATATCTTTCCCGCCGAAATGGGTCCCTATTTGATCTAAGGTTCATCTATCGCGCAAAGACGACCCTGTCAGCCATTCGACTAGTACTTTGAAAATGCATCTAAAAGTTCAAGGGGAACTTCATAGGTCGCCGAAAACTGTATACCATCGTCGCTGAAGCTATCAACAAATGCCTTGATCCAAGAAAAATCATAGATCGTTGACCCCGAATGCATCTCCACGACTTCAACGCCTACTAACACTCCATCCTGATCTACGGCCTCGATTCCGTAGATGCCAATTCCCAGTACCGCCATTCTATCAAGTGCGATCTTGAATTGCCTTTTGGGCAGCCAGTCGATTGACTCTACGTCGCTCGGATTTCGTTGCCGAAGGAGGCCTTGAAACACAAAGTTCCTCATAAAGTTATCGTCTGGGTCGTTTTTTTGGACACCAAAATATCGGAGAAGCTCATTGATGCCATCGACATAACTTCCAGAAAAATCCACGTATTTCTTGTCCAACAGAAACGGCGGAATTTCACATTCCTCCATAAGCAAGGGTAAGACCTTTACTCTTCTTCCTCTTATTTCTTGAGTCAGGGCAATGTTCACCTCGCGATTAACCCATTCGGATTGACATGATGAGGTCGACAAAACGACCGCGAGGTAATCGCATCGATCTATGCCCTCGGAAATTTTGTTAATAAGTGAATCACCCAGCTTGATTTCTGCTTCGTCTATCCAAGGAGCAAAACCTGAATCCCTCAAATTGTTTGCCAAAGAACGAACGAACGGTTTGTCGGGCGAGCTATGGCTCAAGAAAATCGACACGCCCTCGTTCAATGTTGCTTTGTTCAACTTCTCTCTCCGGATACTTTGTTTAGAGTTTTCGATAGTCAAATCTCAACACGAAAGGCGTTTCAAGCTACGAAGTGTCGTTGAAACTGCGTTCGTTGCTGGTTCCTGGCGCATAGAGTAGCTACGGAAGCGACGAAGTCTGAAATTTGATCTGCCGCTATAGACACCCACCCCCAAGCCTGCTAAACGCACCCAATCTTGCGGCCTCGGATTCGTTCCGGGGCCTCTGATATTTGCAGCCGGGGACCTTCGGGGCCCTATAACCTGGGGACCTACGGGGGCCTCTCACATAGCGAGGATTGATCCTCGCGCTTGCTAAACGGAAGACAGAAAGCATGGCACTCAAGTCGTACAAACCGACGACGCCGGGCCAGCGCGGGCTGGTGCTGATCGACCGTTCGGAGCTTTGGAAAGGACGTCCGGTCAAGTCTCTCACTGAGGGTTTGACCAAATCGGGCGGCCGGAACAACACCGGACGGATCACTTCACGCCGCCGTGGCGGTGGCGCAAAGCGTCTCTACCGGATCGTTGACTTCAAACGGAACAAACTGGATGTGGCGGCAACCGTCGAGCGGATCGAATACGACCCGAACCGGACCGCATTCATCGCACTGATCAAATATGACGACGGCGAGCAGGCCTATATCCTGGCGCCGCAGCGTCTGGCGGTTGGCGACAAGGTCATCGCTTCGGCCAAGGCCGACATCAAGCCCGGCAACGCGATGCCGTTCTCGGGCATGCCGATCGGTACCATCGTGCACAACATCGAGATGAAGCCCGGCAAGGGCGGTCAGATCGCGCGTGCAGCGGGCACCTACGCCCAGTTCGTCGGCCGCGATGGCGGCTATGCCCAGATCCGTCTGAGCTCGGGCGAGCTGCGCATGGTGCGCCAAGAATGCATGGCCACCGTCGGTGCCGTGTCGAACCCCGACAACAGCAACCAGAACCTCGGCAAAGCCGGTCGTATGCGCCACAAGGGCGTGCGTCCGTCGGTCCGTGGTGTTGCCATGAACCCGATCGATCACCCCCACGGTGGTGGTGAAGGCCGGACCTCGGGTGGCCGTACGCCGGTTACGCCTTGGGGTAAGGACACCAAGGGTAAGCGTACCCGCAACAAGAACAAAGCGTCCCAGAAGCTGATCATCCGCTCGCGGCACGCCAAGAAGAAAGGGCGTTAAGACATGTCTCGCTCTGTTTGGAAGGGTCCTTTCGTCGACGCTTACGTGCTGAAAAAAGCCGAAGCTGCGCGCGAGTCGGGCCGCAACGAAGTCATCAAGATCTGGTCGCGTCGTTCCACCATTCTGCCCCAGTTCGTGGGTCTGACCTTTGGTGTGTACAACGGCCAGAAGCATATCCCGGTAAACGTCTCGGAAGACATGATCGGTCAGAAGTTCGGTGAGTACTCGCCGACCCGGACCTATTATGGCCATGCCGCAGACAAAAAAGCGAAGCGGAAGTAAGTCATGGGCAAGGAAAAGAACCCCCGCCGCGTGGCTGAAAACGAAGCAATGGCAAAAACCCGTATGCTTCGCACCAGCCCGCAGAAACTGAACCTGGTTGCGCAAATGATCCGCGGCAAGAAAGTCGAGAAGGCTCTGACCGACCTGACTTTCTCGAACAAGCGTGTCGCGCAGGACGTCAAAAAGTGCCTGCAGTCCGCAATCGCGAACGCCGAAAACAACCACAACCTAGACGTGGACGAGCTGATCGTCGCCGAGGCATGGGTTGGCAAGAACCTGGTCATGAAGCGCGGTCGTCCGCGTGCCCGTGGCCGTTTCGGCAAGATCATGAAGCCGTTCTCGGAGATCACCATCAAGGTGCGTCAAGTTGAGGAGCAAGCCTAATGGGACATAAAGTCAATCCGATCGGCATGCGCCTTCAGGTCAACCGTACCTGGGACAGCCGTTGGTACGCAGATACCAAGGACTACGGTGATCTTCTGCTGGAAGACCTCAAGATCCGTGAGTTCATCAAGAAAGAGTGCAAGCAAGCCGGCATCGCCCGTGTGATCATCGAACGTCCGCACAAGAAGTGCCGCGTCACGATCCACACCGCGCGTCCCGGTGTCATCATCGGCAAGAAAGGCGCGGACATCGAAGTTCTGCGCAAGAAGATCGCGCAGATGACCGACAGCGAACTGCACCTGAACATCGTCGAAGTGCGCAAGCCGGAACTCGACGCGCAGCTGGTTGCCGAGTCGATCGCTCAGCAGCTGGAGCGCCGCGTTTCGTTCCGCCGCGCGATGAAGCGGTCGGTTCAGAATGCCATGCGCATGGGCGCCCTGGGTATCCGGGTGAACGTCGCTGGTCGTCTGGGCGGCGCCGAAATCGCACGGACCGAATGGTACCGCGAAGGCCGCGTGCCTCTGCACACCCTGCGTGCCGACATCGATTACGCACATGCCGAAGCGATGACCCCCTACGGGATCATCGGGATCAAGGTCTGGATCTTCAAAGGTGAGATCATGGAGCACGATCCGCAGGCACGTGACCGTAAAGCACAGGAACTCCAGGACGGCCCTGCACCTCGTGGTGCTGGTGGCGGTCGTCGCTAAGGAGGGAAAGATATGCTTCAACCAAAGCGTACAAAATTCCGCAAGATGCACAAAGGCCGGATCAAGGGCGAAGCCAAAGGCGGCTCTGATCTGAACTTTGGCACCTACGGTCTGAAGGCCCTGCAGCCCGAGCGCGTCACTGCACGCCAGATCGAAGCTGCTCGTCGTGCCATGACCCGTCACATGAAGCGTCAAGGTCGCGTCTGGATCCGGATCTTCCCGGATACCCCCGTGACCTCGAAGCCTACCGAAGTCCGTATGGGTAAAGGTAAAGGCTCGGTCGACTATTGGGCAGCCAAAGTGAAGCCCGGTCGCGTGATGTTCGAGATCGACGGTGTCAACGATGAAATCGCGCGCGAGGCTCTGCGCCTGGCTGCGATGAAGCTGCCGATCAAGACCCGCGTGGTGGTCCGCGAGGACTGGTAAACCGGTCTTGCCAAGACTTCAGAAAGCCCCGCCGAACCGGCGGGGTTTTTTGTTTTTCGGATGGTTTGGGTTAGGCTCCGCTTCAGCTTTTGATATTTTGGAAAAGCCTAGAACAGGGGGCCTCAAATGGTTTCGACGTCAGAGATAGAAAAGATTGACGACGGCTTCTTTGCCGCACTGAACGCTATGTTCGAGGGTGACGTTGTACCGATGGAGGCGCTGTGGTCGCATGCGGACGATGTCATCTATATGGGGCCGTCACCCGATCTGTTCCACGTCGGGTGGAAAGTCACGGATCAGGATTGGGTCGCGCAGGGTCGGGCGCATCTGGGCGGGTCGATCAAAGTGCTGAACCGGCATGTTGTGGTTGGGGATACGCTTGCCACTGTGCACCATGTCGCCGAGGCATCGGGGCAGGGCGATGGGGCCGGTATCCGGATGCGCGGCACGAATGTCTATCGCCTTGAAGGTGGAGCGTGGAAGCTGATCGCGCATCACAGCGACCCGTTGCCCTATATTGACTTGTGACAGCTGCGGCAGTTTTCAAAATTCGAAGAAAGTTCCTCTATCGCGCCTTGGCGTCGAATGGGGTAATGGACGCCCATGGCACAGATTGAATCACTCTTCGTTACCCGTCTCTACCGCGCCGCTCTGTCTGAGTTCGAACCAAGGATCGATCCGGAGGAGTTGGAGAACTCGTGTCTTGTCATCGCTGAGGATGACGAGGCCGGGCAGGAGTGGTGCGAAAAGAACGGCTATCCGGGTTACACCAGCTATGCCTCGTTGACTGATCTGCCCTGGCGGTTCCCTATCTTTCAGGACTTGGTGAAGACTTTGGATCAGCACGTGGCTGCATTCGCGAAAGACCTTGAGTTTGATCTCGATGACCGGGAATTGAAGCTGGAGGATCTTTGGATCAACATCCTGCCCGAGGGTGGAATGCATGCCAGCCACATCCATCCGCACAGTGTGATTTCTGGAACGACCTATGTGTCAATGCCGGAAGGCGCCAGCGCGCTGAAGCTGGAGGACCCCCGCTCAGGCCGCATGATGGCCGCGCCGGTGCGCCACAAGGGCGCCCGACGCGAATTGCAGCCCTTCATTTATATGAAGCCGAAGGTCGGCGACGTTCTGCTGTGGGAAAGCTGGCTGCGCCACGAGGTGCCCATGAACATGGCCGAAGAAGAACGGATTTCGGTGAGTTTTAACTATAAGTGGGAGTGAACTCCTTGGGTCGTATTCAACTGCCGGCATTGTGCCGGTTTGATCTGCGCCCATAGGCGACGACTGTCGTCGTCCTGCGAACCGAAATCGATGCGTGACCGAAAGCCCCATTCCGCAGCCGTTCTCTGGCGCCGGTCGGTTCGAGATGCCTATACCTTCCCTGTGAAAATAAAGGCAGGTCCAGCGCAAGCCCCCTTTTGATCAGCTCCGCGCCGATGTCCTGCCCATTGGGTAGGTATGCAATTCCAACTAACCGGTCATAGGATGTTTCGCCGTTCAGCTTGACGGTAATCTCCTGACCCTTGCAGATTTCGACCATCGTCCACTTTGCCTTTAGGCCCCATGGCATGTCCAGCTCGGGCGCATCAATGCCGGCTAGACGGATCTTTGTTCCACGGACAATGATTGTGTCGCCATCGATCACATAAGCACGCCCCGTCAGAACGCGGTTGGAGGGAACAACACTCGGCTGTTGTCGCGGGATTGCGCGGTTCCGTGTGGAGGCTTGCGGAGGTTTTTGATGGCCTCTATGACGGGCGACAAGGCGTGGCTTTCTTGATTTTAAAACAACTAGAAGTGCCGCAAACCCAATTAGGACAACCAGTTCCATTTTTTCCACCGTTCCTAAGTCAGCGGGATAAAGATACTTCAAGGGTTTCACGTGTCTTTTGAGTTTCGGCCAAACCCGTTTCCACAGAAGACAACGCGCAAATGGTCAGGTTCTGACGTGACCCGTTGGTTGCCCGGTTCTGGTTGCAAAACTTCCTCTTGCCACCAACCCACCAAACCCTTATACGGCGGCATCCTGCGGTCTCCCGGCGTTGTCGGGCGATTCGCATGTCTATCATTCATCCACCAGGTCCAAGGTGACCCGTGTACGGGGCCTTCTGGTGTTTTGAGCAAAGGAAAAGGCGATGAACGCCCAAGAACTGCGTGAAAAGACCCCGGACCAGCTCCGCGAGGAACTGGCCAACCTGAAGAAAGAAAGCTTCAACCTGCGCTTTCAACAGGCCACCGGTCAGCTGGAAAACACTGCTGGTATCAAAGCGGCCCGCCGCAATGCTGCCCGCGTCAAAACCATTCTGAACGAAAAGGCCGCTGCCGCGGCATCCGAGGAGTAATCAGATGCCCAAGCGTATCCTGCAAGGCACCGTGACCAGCGACGCCAACGAACAGACCATCACCGTTCTGGTCGAGCGCCGTTTCAAGCACCCTCTACTGCAGAAAACCGTTCGTAAGTCCAAGAAATACCGGGCTCACGACGAAAAGAACGCCTTCAAGGTCGGCGACACCGTACGCATCATCGAATGCGCGCCGAAATCGAAGACGAAACGTTGGGAGGTTCTGGAGGCCTAAGCCTCCGGGACTTTTCCATTTGTCGAAACCCTGGGGGATTTAACAAGACCAGCCCCCACAGGTCGGGAGAAACCACATGATCCAGATGCAGACCAATCTGGATGTCGCTGACAACTCCGGCGCCCGCCGAGTTCAGTGCATCAAGGTCCTGGGTGGTTCCAAGCGTAAATACGCCTCCGTCGGCGACATCATTGTCGTCTCGGTGAAGGAAGCCATCCCGCGCGGCCGCGTGAAGAAAGGTGACGTCCGCAAGGCCGTCGTCGTGCGCACCGCCAAAGAAGTCCGTCGCGAAGACGGCACCGCGATCCGCTTCGATCGCAACGCCGCCGTCATCCTGAACAACAACAACGAGCCCGTCGGTACCCGTATCTTCGGCCCCGTTGTTCGTGAACTGCGCGCGAAGAACTTCATGAAGATCATCTCGCTGGCTCCGGAGGTGCTGTAATCATGGCTGCTAAACTCCGCAAAGGCGACAAGGTCGTCGTGCTGGCCGGCAAGGACAAGGGCAAAGAGGGGACTATCACCTCGGTCGACCCCAAAGCCGGCAAAGCTGTCGTTGATGGCGTGAACATCGCCATTCGCCACACCCGCCAGTCGCAAACGTCGCAAGGTGGCCGCCTGCCCAAAGCTCTGCCGATCGACCTGTCGAACCTGGCCCTGCTGGACAAGAACGGCAAGGCAACCCGCGTCGGCTTCCGCATGGAAGGTGACAAGAAGGTTCGTTACGCCAAGACCACGGGGGACGTGATCGATGCTTGATGCTGCAACCTACACCCCGCGTCTGAAAGCTCAGTACGCTGAAACCATCCGTGCCGCTCTGAAAGAAGAGTTCGGCTACAAGAACGATATGCAGATCCCCAAGCTGGAGAAGATCGTTCTGAACATCGGCTGTGGTGCCGAGGCGGTGAAGGACTCGAAGAAGGCGAAAGCCGCGGTCGAGGATCTGACGGCGATCGCCGGTCAGAAGGCCGTTTCGACCAAGGCGAAGAAGTCGATCGCGGGTTTCCGCGTCCGTGAAGACATGCCGCTGGGCGCCAAGGTGACCCTGCGCGGCGACCGGATGTACGAATTCCTGGACCGTCTGATCACCATCGCGATGCCTCGCGTACGTGACTTCCGCGGTGTGAAACCGTCCTTCGATGGCCGTGGCAACTTTGCCATGGGCATGAAAGAGCACATCGTGTTCCCGGAAATCGACTTCGACAAGGTCGACGAGGTCTGGGGCATGGACATCGTAATTGCCACCACAGCGAAAACCGACGCTGAAGCAAAGGCACTGTTGAAAGCTTTCAACATGCCGTTCAACGCGTAAGCGCCGGGAGGATTGAGACATGGCTAAAAAAGCAATGATCGAACGCGAGAAGAAGCGCGCACGCCTGGTGGCACAGTATGCCGAAAAGCGTGCGGCTCTGAAAGAGATCGCGAATGACGAGAGCAAGCCGATGGAAGAGCGTTTCAAGGCGCGTCTGAAACTGGCGAAACTGCCGCGCAACAGCTCGGCTACCCGTCTGCACAACCGTTGTCAGCTGACCGGTCGTCCCCACGCTTACTACCGTAAGCTGAAGGTCAGCCGTATCGCGCTGCGCGAGCTGGGTTCTGCTGGTCAGATCCCCGGCATGGTGAAATCGAGCTGGTAAGGGAGAGACAGATATGAACGATCCTATCGGCGATATGCTCACCCGCATCCGCAACGCGCAAATGCGCGGCAAGTCCACCGTGATCACTCCGGCGTCGAAACTGCGCGCCTGGGTTCTGGACGTGCTTGCGGACGAAGGCTATATCCGCGGCTATGAAAAGACGACCGGTGAAAACGGTCATCCGGCTCTGGAAATCAGCCTGAAATACTACGAAGGCACCCCTGTCATTCGCGAACTGAAGCGGGTCTCGAAGCCCGGCCGTCGCGTATACATGGGCGTCAATGACATCCCGCAGGTTCGTCAGGGCCTGGGCGTGTCGATTGTCAGCACTCCGAAAGGTGTGATGTCGGACGCAAACGCTCGCTCCAACAATGTTGGCGGCGAAGTGCTCTGCACCGTCTTCTAAGGAGGTCTGCAATGTCTCGTATTGGTAAGAAACCGGTCGAGCTGCCCAGCGGCGTTACCGCCTCTGTGTCGGGTCAGACCATCGAAGTCAAAGGTCCGAAAGGCACCCGCAGCTTCACCGCAACCGATGACGTCACCCTGACGGTCGAAGACAACGTGGTCAAAATCGACCCGCGTGGTTCGTCCAAGCGTGCGCGTCAGCAGTGGGGCATGAGCCGCACCATGGTTGCCAACCTGGTGACCGGTGTGACCGAAGGCTTCAAGAAGGAACTGGAAATCCAGGGTGTGGGTTACCGCGCTCAGATGCAGGGCAACACCCTGAAGCTGAACCTGGGCTACAGCCACGATGTTGATTTCGTTGCTCCGGAAGGTGTCACCATCACCGCGCCAAAGCAGACCGAGATCGTTGTGGAAGGCATCGACCAGCAGCTGGTGGGCGAAACCGCGGCGAAAATCCGCGAGTGGCGCCGTCCCGAGCCGTACAAAGGCAAAGGCATCCGCTACAAGGGCGAGTTCATCTTCCGCAAGGAAGGCAAGAAGAAGTAAGGACGAACACAATGGCAAACAGCAAAAGAACCCTGTTTCTGAAGCGCCGCCTGCGCGTTCGGAACAAACTTCGCAAGGTCAACGCGGGTCGTCCGCGTCTGTCCGTACACCGTTCGAACAAGAACATCTCTGTTCAGCTGATCGACGACGTACGTGGCGTGACCCTGGCCTCGGCCTCGACCCTGGAAAAGGATCTGGGCGTTGTCGGCAAGAACAACATCGAAGCGGCCACCAAAGTGGGCGCAGCCATCGCCGAGCGGGCCAAGAAGGCCGGCGTCGAAGAGGCTTATTTCGATCGTGGTGGCTTCCTGTTCCACGGCAGGGTGAAGGCAGTTGCCGACGCCGCGCGTGAAGGTGGCCTGAAAATCTAAGACCTGTGGGCGGGTTTCGATCCGCCCCGATGATCCGGGGGCCTCGGCGTCAGTCGAGGCTCACTTGGATTGAAGAAAACGGCGCCAAGCGCCACATGAGAAAAGGGATGCCAAATGGCAGAACGTGAAAACCGTCGAGGCCGTGGCCGCGACCGTGAAGAAGCACCGGAATTTGCCGATCGTCTGGTCGCAATCAACCGCGTGTCGAAAACCGTAAAAGGTGGTAAGCGCTTTGGCTTCGCCGCTCTGGTGGTTGTTGGCGATCAGAAAGGCCGCGTGGGCTTTGGCAAAGGTAAAGCGAAAGAAGTACCTGAAGCCATCCGCAAGGCGACCGAGCAAGCGAAGCGTCAGATGATCCGCGTGCAGCTGCGCGAAGGCCGGACCCTGCACCACGACATCGAGGGCCGTCACGGCGCCGGTAAAGTGGTCATGCGCACCGCGCCGGAAGGTACCGGTATCATCGCCGGTGGTCCGATGCGTGCTGTGTTCGAAATGCTGGGCGTGAAGGACGTTGTGTCCAAGTCGCTGGGCTCGCAGAACCCGTACAACATGATCCGCGCCACCATCGACGGCCTGAAGAAAGAACAGAGCCCGCGTTCGGTTGCCGCGCGTCGTGGCAAGAAGGTCGCCGATATCCTGCCCAAGCGGGATGAAGCACCGGCTGAAGCCGAAGCGTAAGGAGAGCGAGCAATGGCAAAAACCATCGTCGTCAAGCAGATCGGTTCCCCGATCCGTCGCCCCGCCGAACAGCGCGCAACCCTGATCGGTCTGGGCCTGAACAAGATGCACAAGACCCGCGAATTGGAAGACACTCCGTCGATCCGCGGCATGGTCAACAAGATCCCGCATCTGGTTGAGATCATCGAAGAGCGCGGCTAAGCGCCAACTTCGAAAGCCTAATGAACGCCTCCGATCTGATCGGGGGCGTTTTCATTTTTGGCCGTCGCTTGTGCGGAATTTCGGAAGACCGCCTTTTGCGGTGAACTTGGCCAAGGCCTGGTCAGGAACTCGCAGGTAGACACCTTTTTGCCCTCTGTCCTGACCTAAAAATTAAAACATAGCCAAACGGCTAACTTTTTCTTGACTTGGGCGGTGCGTTGAAATACTTAGCCTTATGGCTAACAAGCTCGATACATTTTTTTCTGCGCTGGCCGATCCGACCCGGCGTGCTGTGATCGAACGGCTGATCACTGGCCCAGCGGCCGTGTCAGAGCTGCACGAAGCGCACGACATGGCTCTTCCTTCGTTTCTGAAGCATCTCGGCAAACTGGAATCCGCGGGAATGATCCGTTCGGAGAAGATCGGTCGGGTTCGCATGTTGCATATCGAAGCCGCCCCGATCGCCGAGGCGGAAGGTTGGTTGAAACAACAACGTCACCTCTGGGAAGGCCGGCTGGATCGCCTGTCTGCACTTGCCGAGCAAATTGAGAAGGAATCCGATGATGGCTGATTACGAAACTTTGATCCTGGAACGCGAGATTGCCTGCGCTCCCGACCGGCTGTTTCAGGTGTTGACCGACCGCGAGTTACGCCAGAAATGGGCCGTACCAGACGATGAAAGCGTAGTTCTGATTGATGTTTTTGACTGTCGACCCGGAGGCCGTGAGGAAACGCGGTGTGGACCGAAAGAGGCGCCAGAGTTCAATACGACCAGCCTGTTCCACGTGGTCTCGCCGGAGTTTCTTTCATTGACCGAAACACTGGTCATTCAGGGAGAGTTGGTCTCGGTCTCGCTGTGCGGACACGAAATCATGCCGAATGGCCAAGGCAGTACGCTGCGCGTCACGTTGCAGATCACAAGCCTGGCCGGGCCAGAACTATTTCAGGACTACAAAGGTGGCTGGTCTGCTGCTTTGGACAACCTGTCCCGGCTTGCGGCCGGTAGCGGTCACTCCTGATTTGCGCCGCTATGCCAAAAATGCATAGCGGCCAGTCCAAAACCATCGTTGTTAGCGGTAACTGAACTCCCTATCTCAACCCTGTCCAAGACAGGAACCAAGTAAGTGACATCGGGGAATACGCCCCGACATTCGAAAGGAAATGAGATAATGGCACACACAGCGACTCTGTCACATGGCGGCTTCAACCTGACCGCCCGTATCGCAAACCTGATCGAGCGCGTGAAAGAAAACCGCGCCCGGGCCAGCGAATACACCCGCACGTATACCGAGCTACAGCGTCTGAGCGACCGCGAGTTGAACGACATCGGCATCCGCCGGTGCGACATCGCCGACATCGCCCGCGAGCACGCCTACTGCTCGTAAGATACGGGACGACAACATATGAAGCAGAGGCGCCCAAGTGGCGCCTCTTTTGTGTTTACGGATCCCACACGGGCAGGAAAATAGTTGCTACCACAACTGCGACGTTGCGCGGCGCCGGGAATTGGGTCACTCCAATGCAGGCAAGCCGTCAAGGCATGAACACATTGGGCAGAGAGGGCAGAACATGGCACGGGACTTCCAGATTGCAATGCTGTGGGTCGAGGGGCCGCTCAGCTTTTTGGAACTGTTGTGCATCCAGTCTTACTTGGATATGGGCCACAGCGTGCGGCTTTATACCTATAGCAATGTGACGAACATCCCCGAGGGTGTCGAGCACCGTGATGCCCGCGAGATCCTGCCGGATTCCGAATTTATCACTCATGAGCGTACCAATAGCCCCGCGCCGCATTCCGACAAGTTCCGCTACCGGATGCTGGCTCAGGAGCCCGACCTGATCTGGGCCGACACCGATGCCTATTGCCTGAAACCCTATTCAACGGCGAATGGTCATTACTATGGGTATCTCGAGGGTGAGGTGGCGATTGGGGTTCTGGGCCTGCCGCAGGACAGTGAAACTCTGGCCAAGCTGATCGAGTACACGACTGATCCCTACCTTATTCCTCCTTGGTTACCGCCGCGCCACCGCCGACCGCTGGAAGAGGCGCGGGACGCCGGGAACCCGACCAACGTTCCCGAGGTGTTGTGGGGCGTGTGGGGGCCAAAGGCATTCACCTGGGCGCTGAAGGAAACAGGCGAGATAAAATACGCCCTGCCAGAGCATGTTTTTTACCCGATCAACTTTTCGCGGCGCCGGGCCCTTGCCCGGCCGAACGAAAATCTTGACCGGTTTTTTCACGAGGATACCGTCTCGATCCATCTATACGGGCGCCGGATGCGGGCGATCATGCGCAAGAACCACGGTGGAATACCACATCCCGACAGCCTGGTCGGGCGACTTGTGGCCAGACATGGAATTGTGCCCCAAGATGCGCCCATTGCTGGCCGCGACGACTGAGCCGCTGCTGCCGGGCAATCAAAACTTGCAACTCGGGGCGCGAGGCTGTACTGCGCTCCGGTGGCGTGTTTGCCACGAGAATCAAAACCAAGAAATGCCGTGTTTGGCCCATCACGCTTCGGGGTCATATCCGGCTTAGGAGAAGCGACATGAAACTGCACGAATTGCGCGACAATCCCGGCGCCGTCAAGAAACGCACCCGCGTTGGCCGTGGTCCCGGCTCTGGCAAGGGTAAAATGGGTGGCCGCGGTATCAAAGGCCAGAAATCTCGTTCGGGTGTGGCCATCAACGGCTACGAAGGCGGCCAGATGCCGCTGTATCAGCGCCTGCCCAAGCGCGGCTTCAACAAGCCGAACCGCAAGGAATTTGCCGTCATCAACCTGGGCCTGATCCAGAAATTCGTCGACGCCGGCAAACTGGACGTTAAATCGGCCATCACCGAGGACGCATTGGTCGCCTCGGGTCTGGTGCGCCGCAAGCTGGACGGTATCCGCGTTCTGGCCAAAGGCGAAATCAGCGCCAAGCTGAACCTGGAAGTGACCGGCGCCTCGAAAGCGGCGATCGAAGCCGTGGAAAAAGCGGGCGGTTCACTGAAGGTCACAAAAGCCGCTGCGGCAGAGTAAGCGCTTGTGAGCGGGCGCCGACCCGCTTACATAGACCACAGAGTTTTCCAAGACGCCGCCCGAGCCGGAAAACGGTTCCGGGCGGCGTTTTCATAAGAGAGACCGATTTATGGTATCAGCAGCAGAACAAATGGCAGCCAACACAAGCTGGGCTGCTCTGGGCAAGGCCACCGATCTGCGCAACCGCATCCTGTTCACGCTGGGTTTGCTGATCGTCTATCGTCTGGGCACCTTCATTCCGGTGCCGGGGATCGACGGTCAGGCGCTGCGCGAGTTCATGGAACAAGCGGGGCAGGGCATC
>NZ_JBXWSK010000069.1:0-17590 GCF_059613385.1 Ruegeria sp. BHSA162 | reverse complement strand
CGTTGAGCTGATCGCCCCGATCGCCATGGAAAACGGTCTGCGCTTCGCCATCCGCGAAGGCGGCCGCACCGTCGGCGCAGGCGTCGTGTCCAAAATCATCGAGTAAGGCGCATCAGCGCATACTGATGGAAAGGGCGTCCCTTGGGGCGCCCTTTTTCTTGTTGGGAAGCCGATCAGACGGTTCCAAGTCTGCCAGTGTTTTCGATTTGGTAGTGCCCCCGACCCTCGGCTTGAGAAATCTTAACCTTCCGCCCATCTGCTCTAGAAGCTGAATGTCTACCTGATGTGCAACGCCGAAAGCGACCTGTGCACGCTCGGCAGAATGCCCGAACAGCAGGAGGACGCGATGTTTGGCTTTGAGTTTCTGAATTACGGGGCGCAAATCCTTCACAACAAGGACCTGGAAGACATGCGCGACGCCATTCTCAGCGATGATGATCACGAAGTCGACTGCACCGTCAGCGATTTTTTCGGGAACGCAGAAGGCTTGGGGGCAAGCAAACCGGTGCCCTTCGCCGTGACTTTGGCGGAAAGCAGGCGGGCTGATCAGAGCTTTGGTTCCCACGGGGCGCGACCGACCATACGATCCGCCTCGGCGGTGATGTCATTCATGTGCTTCTCGAGGCTGTGACGCAGTTGCTCGATCTGCTCTTCCGACGCCTTGCGGGGTACGGTCTCAGTCCATTCGCGGCAAAGGAAGACGCCTTCGTTGCGCCAGGGGCGCGGCAGCAGCAGCCGGTCCCAGGTGCCCGCCTCACGGCCATGGCGGGCCGAATAGGTGATGCCAAAAACGCGTTTTCCCGAGCTGCGCGCCCAGACCAGCGGGACGGTCGAGCACACCCGTTCCGGGCCGCGTGGACCGTCGGCAGCTATGCCGATCGAGATCCCCTGTTTCATCTTGCCCAGCACTTCACGCGACAGGGCCACGTGACGCTTGTGGCTGGACATGGCGATGGTGTCCATGCCGAAGAGCTTCTGCACCCGGCCCACCATGCTGCCGGCGCGCGCGGCTGATGTGATCGAGCAAATGCGCCCCTTTTCCAGCGGAAAGAAATAGGGCGACTGGGCCAGCCGCTGGTGCCAAAGCACGACGATGACCGGCTCGCCCTGTTCCGCGAGCTTGTCCAACTCATCATAGCCGATCCGCTGCCATTTGGTGTTGCGATGGACCATCCTGATATAGCTGGCGATGCGGCGCGCGGCCCAGTTCAGGGTTGTCTCGCTGTCAGCAATCTTCTTGCGAAGGCTCAAGGGTTATTTCCTCTCGGTGGGCCGAACCTTGTCTTATAGAACTGCACGACGCACGCAACTTCTTTGTCGATTGCATATGTGCCCGAGAAACTGAAAAAGCCTCTTGAGTCCGTCGCGCCTCTGGCATATCTGATGGCGCACCACAGGGGTATAGCTCAGTTGGTAGAGCGACGGTCTCCAAAACCGTAGGTCGCGGGTTCGAACCCTGCTGCCCCTGCCATTCTCCAAGCGATTCAACAATTCTGCCTCCAAGGTCAACCGTGCTGTGTCGGTTTGGTTCGCCAAACCTCTTGACGTGCGGGTAAAGAACGAAAAGGCTGTTCAGTCAGTTGGATAGTGAACGGGCCACGGTTTGCGACGCGCGATCTGCGCGGGGTGGACCGAGCCAAAACAAACCGGCGTTGGACAGGCCGTTGGGGGAGAAATGACGGATATCGCCGCTTTTCTGGAGAAGTTGGGGCTGTCCAAATACGCCCCCGCCTTCGCTGCGGCAGAAGTGGCCTTGTCCGACCTCGTTCATCTGTCCGAGCATGATCTGATCGATCTCGGGCTGCCGCTAGGGCCCAGACGTCGCCTGCTTGCCGCAACCGCGCGTTTTGCCCAGGACACGGCCGGTGACGCCGTGCACACCCGCCGACAGGGGAAAATCGTGGCCGAACGCCGGCAATTGACGGTCATGTTCGTCGACCTCGTCGGCTCAACGGCAATGTCCGAGCGCCTGGATCCGGAAGACCTGGGCGAGCTGGTGCGGCGATTCAAAGAGACTTGCACAACCGCCGTTTCGAAATTCGGTGGTCACATCGCCTGTTTCATGGGGGATGGTGCGATGATCTATTTCGGCTATCCGCACGCGCAGGAGGATGCGGCCTCGCGCGCGATCGAGGCCGGGTTGCAGATTTTGGACGAACTGCCCGCGATCGACCGAAAGGAAGAGCTGCAGGCGCGGATCGGAATCGCCACGGGACTTGTGGTGGTCGGCACCATCTATGGGGACGGGTTGCGGGAAAACGACGTGGTCATGGGGCGGACGCCGAATCTGGCCGCCCGCCTGCAGGGGCTGGCCGAACCAAATTCGCTGATCATCAGCCCCTCGACGCGCCGCCTGATCGGGGGCGCTTTTCGACTGAAGGATGCCGGAAGGCATGTTCTGAAGGGGTTTGCGGACGAGATTCAGGCCTGGACCGTCGAGGGTACCGCACGGATCGAACGGCGGTTCGAGATCAATCCCGAAGCGGGTTCCGGCCGCCTGATCGGGCGCGGCTCCGAGTTTCGCAAGCTGTGTGACAAGTGGAACGAAGCCAGTCACGGGGCGGGTCAATCCGTTCTGATCTCGGGTGAGGCGGGGATCGGAAAGTCGCGGCTGATCGAAGGGTTGGCGCACGAGCTGCAGGGTCAGGACACTCTGCGTCTGAATTTCCAATGTTCGCCGCTGCACTCAAGCAGTGCCCTGTATCCGATCGTGCAGCAACTGGAACGTTCAGCCGGGTTCGCGCCGGCGGATACGGACGCCCAAAAGCTGGACAAGCTTCTGCCGCTGCTGCGGTACCTGACGTCCGAACAGCAGCGCCTGATTGCGGATTTGTTGAGCATCGATGCCGACGATGCACTAGGACCCTTGGACTTGCCGCCGCAGGTCAAGCTTGAAAAGACGCTGGAAGCCGTCACGCAGCAATTGGTGTCGATGGCGCGAAGCAAACCCGTTCTGTTGCTGTTCGAAGATGCGCATTGGGTGGACCCGACCACGCTTTCGCTGACGGATAGGGTGATCGAGCGGATTCGTGACCTGCCGGTTCTGATCGTAGTTACGGCCCGGCAGGGATTCGACCCTAGCTGGGGGCACCACCACAACACGTTGCACATCCCCCTGACCCGATTGTCGAATGCCGAGGTGGCGGAAATCGTCACTGATGTTGCGGGGGGCAAATCTTTGCCGGGACCGGTCTGCGACCTGATTGCCGCCAAGACCGACGGGATCCCGCTCTTTGTACAGGAGGTGACGCGCGGCCTTCTGGAATCCGGCCAGTTGCGGCTGACCGAGGATGGCTATGTCCTGCGCGGTCCGCTGCCGTCGCTGTCGGTGCCCAGCACGCTCAAGGATTCGCTGATGGAGCGTCTCGACCGCCTGGGTATGGCAAAGGA
This sequence comes from Ruegeria sp. BHSA162, assembly GCF_059613385.1. Taxonomy (NCBI): domain Bacteria; kingdom Pseudomonadati; phylum Pseudomonadota; class Alphaproteobacteria; order Rhodobacterales; family Roseobacteraceae; genus Ruegeria; species Ruegeria sp. BHSA162. Next base: position 14,200 of record NZ_JBXWSK010000069.1, on the reverse strand, counting down.
CGTGGCGCAGACCGGTGCGGTGTTCGGGCGACGCTTTTCGGTGGCTCTGGTTGCGGCGGTCTCAATGCTGCCGGCAGCCTCGATGCAGGCCAGCCTGGAACAATTGGCCATGGCGGGCATCATCCAGCGGCCACCGGACGGGGCCGAGGACGAATACCTTTTTCGCCATGCTCTGATCCGGGACATGGCCTATGACAGCCTTCTGCGGTCCGAGCGGCAGGTCTTGCACGACCAGGCCGCAGGTGTATTGCTGGACCAGCAACCCTATCTTGCACAGACCCAGCCCGAAGTTCTGGCCCAGCACTATACGCTGGCAAACCGACCCGAAGAGGCCGTTACCCATTGGCAAAACGCCGGTCAGAGAGCGATCGAGCGGTCGGCTCTGTCCGAAGCACTGACCCATTTGTCCAAAGCGCTTGGTCTTGTGTCAGAGCTGCCGAAAAGCCACGACCGCGACTTGCGCGAGATTGATCTGCAAGTGCTTCGGGCGGGTGTACTGCGCTCGACTGACGGGATTGCGGGCGAAGCGACAGGCGAAGCTTATGGCCGGCTGCGCGAGCTGTGCCGTCGGGCCCGCGAGACGGAACGCCTGTTCCCGGTTCTCAATGGGCTTTATGCGTTTCACCTTGTGCGGGCCGAGTACCGCCTGGCCGGTGAGGTGGCGGACCAGATCCTGGACCTGGCCGAAGTCAGCGGCCGGACCGAGCACCGGATGGTAGGGCACCGCGCCATGGGGGCCGTGCAACTGCACATCGGCAATCTGACCGATGCCAGAGCGCACCTGGAGCAGGCCTGGACCCTTTACGATTTCAAAACACATGGGAAGCTGGCCTATGTCTATGGCACTGACCATGCGGCCATCACAGCCGGTTTTCTAGGGGTCTGTTACAGCCTGGTGGGTGAGCCAGCCCGCGCGCGGAAGGTTCAGGCGCAGGCTCTGGACTGGGCCAATGAGTTGCAACACGCGCACAGCGTGGCCCAGGTCCTGACCTATACGTGCATGGTCCATCTGTTGCACCGCGATATCGATGCCCTGATCGCGACCGTCGCACCGCTGGAGGAGATTTCTCGCGAGCACAGGTTGGCCTTCATGTCGATCACGGCCCGCATGTGGCTCAGTTGGGCGCGGGCGCACCGGACCCCGGACGCCGAGCACATCGCGGCCCTACGGCAGGCGTCGGATGACTGGTGGTCCAGTGGCGCCGGAAACTACAAAAGCTTCTTTCTGTCGCTGATCGCGGAACTTCTGGTGCGTGCCGGGGGGCTCAAGGCCGCCAAGCAGGCGCTGACGCAGGCCGAACTTTGGCGCAAAGACACCGACGAAGGCTGGGCCGATGCCGAGGTTTTCAGGGTCCGCTCGTTGCTTGACGATCATGAGCGGAAAGATCCCGAACCGATGCTCAAAGAGGCGGTGTCCGAGGCGCGCAAATGCGGGGCCAGCCTGTTCGAATTGCGCGCGGCCGTTGAGCTGACGCGCTGCGTATCCAAAACCGGGGGGCGGCCGGGGCCATTGCTGTCCGATGCCCTGGATCGTTTCGACCCAAAGGCCGACATCCCTGAATTGCTCGAAGCCCGGGCATTGCTTGAAACGATCTCTTGACCGGCACGGAAGCTTTCTGCCAGCTTGGGACGGGCAGAAATGGGTTGATGGAAAGACCGTAATACGTGCGCGCAGTGTTTTCTCCCTGCGCGTTCTGCATGTTATGCCAAGGGAGCGTCCATCATGCGCAAGATAAGCAAGACCATTCTGGCCAAGGATCGGGTCGCCTCCAGCCGAACGGACCTGTCGCTGCAGCGCTATCATCCGATTACGCCCGAGCAGATACGGGAGTTTGAAAAAGGCCTCGTTGGATCGGTCGTTTTGCCGACGGATCCGAACTACAACACGGATCGTCAGCTTTGGAACCCGGCCTTTCAGGACTACCCGGAAATCATTGTCTATTGCGAAACCATTCAGGACGTGCGGGCCAGTCTGGCCTTCGCGCGGGCCCATGATCTGTGGGTGGTCAGCCGATCGGGCCGGCACAGTACGGCCGGGTACTCGGTCAACAATGCGATGGTGCTGGATACCAGCAGGATGTGTTACGTGACGGTCGATCCAGATACCCCGATGGCCTATGTCGGCCCCGGTACCCCGTTCAAGGTCCTGAACTCGGTGCTGGATTCCTATCATCTGCACGTGCCGGGTGGCGCGTGTCAGGATGTCTGCGTGGCCGGATTCATGATGGGCGGAGGATACGGGTTCACGTCGCGCCTGTTCGGAATGGCCTGCGATAATGTCCTGGGCGTGACGGTGATGCTGTGGGATGGCAGTATCGTAATCGCGGATGACACGACCAACCCCGATCTTTTCTGGGCGATCCGGGGAGGCACCGGCAACAACTTAGGGGTGCTTCTGGAAATCCGGTTCAAGCTGCACAACCTGTACGAAGTTTGGGGCGTTCATATCAAATGGCCGCTGGACAGGGCTGCCAAGGCTTTGGAGTTTCTGCAGGCCAACTACATGAAGGACGGTCTCTCGGACAAATTTGGGGCCTACATCTTTCTGGCTTATCAAGGAGACCAGAAGGTTCTCTTGGTCTCGGCCCTATATCACGGGCCCGAAGACGAAGGGCGCCGGGTCATTCAGCCGCTGTTGGACGAACCCATTGGCGGCCACATGGAAAACAGCAAGACAGGGACCTACCAGCAGATCAATTCCTGGCTGTATGACGAGAAATACGACATCCCGGTGGTCCCGGATCAAGCCCGCGAAGACAAGCAGGGCGGGTACATCGCCCGCCAACTGTCGCAAGATGAATGGCAAAGGGTCGTCGATTATCTGGACAGCACGCCAAACGACTACGGGGCCGTGGCGATCGAGCCGTATGGCGGGGCGATCAACCGAATGCCGGTTGGCAAACAGGGAAACGCCTTCATTCACCGCGACGTGTCGATGAATTTCTACGTTGACGTGTTCTGGTTGTCCGAGGATGAGAAAGACGTCGTGGTCCCATGGCTGGATGGGTTCATGCAGATGATGACGGACGAGGGCTTCTTCATCGATCGCTGTTATCAGAATTATCCGCGGCGCACTCAGTTGAACTATCGTTGGCTCTATTGGGGCGACAACTTCAACTCACTTCTGTTCGTGAAGCGGAAATTCGACCCACAGAACTTCTTTCACTACCAGCAGAGTATTTCTCCGGTTCCGGACGACGCTCCGCCGGACATCATTCGGGACAAGTCGACTCCGTTCTTCTCGGACCCGACGATTACCTATCAAAGCTATTCGTACCCCTGAAAACGGGTTGCGGACCGGCATGGCCAAACTGGAGAGCGCCCGGCATGGACACGATACAGGAAATCTTCTTTCTGCCGCCGATGGCCGTTGCCAGGCTTGGCCCGGGCGAGACCCCGCTGGAAAGCTACGAATGGCAGCAGGATCTGGACGCGCATGGCAACAACAAGACGGTCATACGCTCGAACGTGACTTTGCGGGAAAACGAGGATGGGAGTGTCTCGGCCTACCTGCCGGACCCGCGGAAGATTCGATTTCGGGATGAAGGCACCGGCGCCCTGCGCCCGGTCGCGCCGTTCTTTGAACTGTGGGCGCGAATGTTCGATGCTGAAACCGGCGAGGCCTATGAAACTCCTGTGACTCTGAACCTTCTTGAAGGGCAGGGGCTGTCGCTGAAGAACATCCGCTACACGGTCGCTGTAGGTAATCAGAAAGCCGCCCGCCGCACCGGAGATGCAGCCTGCGGGTTTCGTACACGGGTCGAGATCGCGGCCGAGGATTTTACTCCCAAACCCTTGCTGGCCTTCAGTCCGCACACGTCGGAACAGCAACCGCTGGTCTATGAACACAACCCGATCCCGCTGGGCTCGGTGCGGGTTGTCCGCCCGGCCCAAGGGACGGACGAGCCGGTGCCCGGCGAGATGGTGGACCGCAGTCTTCTACGTTTGCGGTTCACTCCGCCCAAGGGCGAGGTATACGGCCCGCCCGACGCCGCCTTCGGTCCCGCAACCCTTGCTGTTCCGGGATACAAGAATGACCCGCCCAAATCGGAATATGGCCGGATTCATGAGATCGTGCCGGCCCAGAACCGCATCCTGAACCCGGACACGCCGTGGTCGAAGTGGATCATGATGTCGGGGTTGTCTGACGATCCCGAACCGCATGACAGTTATGATGGTGCACGGGTCGGCAACGATCAGTCCTGGGGGGTGGTTGACGACACGTGTGATGGAACGATCGAGGCCACGCTGGCTGTTCGCGGTCAGCGTTTGGTCGCCCGGGCGCGCATCTTCACCGGACCGCCGGATTTCGCACCGGATTGCCGGCCTTTCTACAGCCTCGAAGACGATCTGGCGGATCGCGACATGTCGTTGATCTCGGTCACCGCCGAAAACTACGTTGATGCAAAAACCGAAGTGGTCGACATCTTCCGAAGGGCGTTCGAGACCAACAGCCTGATCAATCTGGATGACATCCGGGCACAGGGCCTCAAGGACAATGCCTCTCTTCAGGCGCAGACCAATATCGCACCTACACCGGGCCTGCCGTCCACCGATGCTGCATCGATGACGGAAAAGGACGCGGTGCCGCCCGACAAGATCGACGAGTTGATCCGCCCACAGCCGATTTCGGTCTTTTCGAACTCGGTCCCGAATGAACAGCTGCCCTATACGGTCGCCACCAAGTTTGTGCACGAGCAGTTGATCGATGAGGAAAACCTTTTGGATTTTCTGCGCCGCAGGCCTGATTTCGTTCGGCGATTGATGCGCCCACCCTTTGGCGTTCTGGCCCAGTTCGAAGAGGACCCGAACCCTGACCAGACACCCGATCCCGCCTTCCGCGACCCACGGATCGTGCGCGACATGATGCACGACGCCCGCATGCCGCCTTACATGCGGGATTCAAACTATTTTCCGCTCTCGTTGTCACGGCGGCAGTACCATCTGGTGATGTCTTTCATCGATTACCTCGAGGCGCACCCGCCCGCGCCCGAAACCGAACCGGTAGGAGAGCCTCGGGATGTCTGACAAACCAGCGCCGATCCGCATCAAACCCCGCAACCTGACGGCCCGTGCGGCCTACAAGGTGCCCGGAAACCCTGACAACACCCGGCTGGACGGGTCGGTCGGAAATTGTTTCCCGGGGCTGGAAATGGACGTGCGCGACCTCGATCGCCGGTTCTTTCCGGGATTGGTTTTCAATGCCGTACGTGTCCCGCTGAACCCGGTTCCGGAAGCACCCGGAAACGCGCAAGGGTTTCATCTGGTCTATGTCGACTATTTCTATGACCCGATGTTGCCCGATGACAGTTCGACACCTTGGGTGCAGGATTTGCTGGACGCCTATCGTGGCGAAATCGGCGCCGAGCTGTCCAGCGGCCGGTGGTTTCTGGCCTGGGTCGAACAAGGCGGTCGACGTATCTCGTTCCGCGACGACAAGGGCAAACCCTACGACGGCATGCTGGTCTGGCGGTTCATCCGCAGCCTTGAATGCGGCGACGACCATCCGGTGACCATCGCACTGGAGCGGCGCAATCACGACGGTGTCGTCGACGCACCGCCGGTCGTCCTGCATGGATACCGCCGGCAGTACCGCACCGAAGCCGGCGTGTTCGATACGGCCTACGACCCCGGAGAGCTGACCCAAAGCCTGTGCAATCCCTGGTCGCATGACTTTCGGGATTGCGGCTGCCACTACTGGCCATCAAACCACCCGGATGTGGTCACTGCCGAAGTACCGCATGACACCCGCCTGCCGACTGGTGCGCCCGACGATCCGGTTGTGGCCGAAACCTATCTGGATTGGCTGCGCTCGGACAAATCGCCCTCGGGCAATGTGGCGGCGTTGAATACCGTCGAACAGAACCGCCCGTTTCAGATCGACCATTACGAGGTCAACCAGATGTGGAGCGACCTGCCGATCGTAGTCGAGGGACGCGAGACCGGCGAAGTCTATGAGGCCGACACGGACCTGCCCGGTGTCGAACCGTATGAAAGCGTAGCGGCGATGGTCAAAGACCTGCAGACCCGTCTGGCGCCGATGGAGATGACGCTCAGCCTGCAATACCTCTATGCCTATTTTTCGCTGGCCGATCCCGAAACCGTCGGTTCCGAGCGCTGGCCAACGCTGAAGGATGATCTGATCTTTGCGCGGCGCGCCCTGCTTGAAGTTGCGATCGGCGAGATGACCCACATGCGCTGGGCAAACCAGTTGCTGTGGTCGTTGCAGGGCAAGGATTACGAACCGGTGCTGACGCCCGCGCTTGCCCTGCCCATCGGACCCAAGCGGATCATCCCACGGTCGTTGCGCCCTTTGACGCCTGAGGCCATCGACGACTTCATCGAGATCGAACGCCCCGACGGGTTCATCGACCGTGCTTATGCCCAGTCCGTGGCGACACTGGAACACAAGGCGTTCACCGATCGGCGTCTGTATGCTTTGGCCGTGCGGATCGACACCGACGGCGACGAGCATTTTCTGCGGTTCCGCCAGATGAAGGACGTTCTGGCCAAATACCAAACGGGCCGCGGCACACCTGCCTATCTGCGCCCGATCCAAGTGGGCTCGGAAACGCAGGCGAAAGAGGCACTGGATCTGTTCCGCCGCATCACCGATGGGCTCGAACAGGCCTATCGAAACGAGGCTCAGAACCGATTTACCGAAGCGCAGAAGTATATCCAGCAGGTGCGCGACACGATGAAAAGCTTCCGGGTCGCCGGTGAAGCCTTGGCGGAAAAGGGTATCGGTATCCCGTTCTGGCCCGAGGTCGAGACATGACCGACCCATCTGCCGAGGTGCATTTTTTCGAAACGACATTGGGCGAGCACATGCTGGCCGTAGATGGCTCGCGCGTGTTCGATGTGCCCGAAGGAACGGCGGATCACTTCGCCCGTATGGCCGCCGAAAGTCAGCGAGAGTTACTGACGCAGATGGGTCTTGATGGTGTGCCGTTCATTGACGACGCGCCGCCGCGCCGCATACCGGTCAGGTCTTTGTCGCTGGCGGTCGCACAGAAATGCAACTTGGCATGCACCTATTGCTATGCCTCGCAGGGCAGCTTTGGTGGTCCTGCCCGCAGTATGGAATGGGAGGTCGCGAAAGCCTCGGTCGATCGGCTGATCATGGACGCGGAACCCGGCACCCGGATCAATCTGGCCTTTCTTGGAGGCGAGCCGTTGATCAATCGCGACCTGATCCGAAAAACGACGGTTTATGCTGCTGAACACGCGCAACGCAACAAAGTGGATGTGGGATTTTCGATCACGACGAATGGCACGTTGCTGCGCCCGGAAGACGCTGAGTTTTTCGAAGACCACGCCTTTGCCGTCACCATCAGTCTGGATGGCGTTGGCAAGGCACATGACCGGTTGCGCCCCAACCAGGGTGGGCGCGGCAGCTACGACACCATTCTGCGCAAGGTGCTGCCGTTGCTGGACAAACAGCACCGCATGCAGGTGGGCGCTCGAGTTACTGTGACACCGCGCAACATCGAGCTGCCTGAGACCCTGAGCCATTTCATAGGCTTGGGTTTCCACTCGGTCGGGTTCTCACCCATGCTGGCTTCGCCAACCGGGCGCGAAGAAATGAGCAGCAAGGACATGGCCGAAATGCTTTCGCAGATGATCCGCTGCGGACGCGTTTTCGAAGACGCAGTGCTGCAGGGCCGCCGCTTTCCCTTCTCGAACATGGCCGCCGCAATGCACGAGATCCACCGTGGCACGCACCGGCCCTACGCTTGCGGAGCCGGTGGCGGATATTTCGGGGTTTCGGCGGATGGCGATCTGTTCGCCTGCCACCGCTTCGTCGAGGATGACTTGGCCGCGATGGGCAACGTCCATGACGGCCCGGATGCGCGGCGAGAAGCCTGGCTGGCCGAGCGCCACGTGCACAACCAATCGCCGTGCAACACTTGTTGGGCACGGTACATGTGCGGTGGCGGTTGCCATCACGAGGTCATTCATCGTGGCCGCCCGGCATGTGATTATATCCGCGGTTGGCTGGACTATTGCCTGCAGGCCTATGTCCGGCTGTCGGCTGCCCGCCCGGATTTCTTCGGCGACGCTGCCCGCCGTTCGGCCTGAGGGCGCAGCGGATGGCGGCCGAGATTGAAGCCGAGATCTGCGTGATCGGCGGTGGCCCGGCCGGGGCCGTGACAGCGATGCGGCTGGCACAGCTGGGGCGACGGGTCTGTCTGCTGGAGCGTGCCACCTTCCCACGCCATCATATAGGCGAGTCACTGCCTGCCTCCATCTGGCCCATTCTGCGGTTTCTGGGTGTGGACGATGCGATGAAAGCTGCGGGATTGCTGCAATCGTCGGGTTCCGTCCTTATGTGGGGCGGGGCGTTTGAAAGGCGGGGTGAACCAGTTGACGATCCGGGCCTTCTGGTGGATCGCAGCCGGTTCGATGCCATCCTGCTGGACGCTGCACGCCAGTCGGGTGTTCGTGTGTTGCAACCCGCACGCGCCTATCGACCACGGCGCACCGGCGCCGGTTGGGAGGTTCCGATCCTGACGGCGCAGGGAAAAAGCCGGCTGCGCGCTGACCTTTTGGTGGATGCGGCGGGCAAGCAAGCGGGACTGGGTCGGAGGTTCCGCCCGGCCTCAGCGCCATTGACGGCGCTCTATGCCTATTGGCAAGCCCCTCCGGGTTTTGGCACGCAGGCCCGCGTGGAGGCTGGTGATGCCCATTGGTATTGGGGCGCAGCACAGCCAGATGGTACGGTCAACGCTTGCGTTTTTGTCGACCCGTCGGATTGCACTGGTTTGTCGCCGGCGGCCCGGCGTGATCTGTATCTGAACCTTCTGGCACGATCGACTCTTCTGGCCGGCTGTCTGGAACAGGCGCGGATGGGCCCGGTGCGCCGGTGTGATGCCAGCAGCCAATGTGAATTGACCCCGCCCGCCGATGATCTGCTGCGTGTGGGCGAAGCGAGTTTCTCAGTCGATGCGCTGTCATCGCAAGGGGTGCAACTGGCTATGGCGCAAGCCATGCAGGCCGCAGTGGTTGCAAACACGATTCTGACCCGGCCCAGCGACACCAACATCGCGCTGGGGTTCTATTCGGAACGACAGCGCGAACGCGTCGAAACCCACGCCGAATTGGCGGCGGCATTCTATGCACGTCACCACGAGGTCACCTCTGGTCCGTTCTGGAGCCAGCGCGCACAGCCTCTGGACTGGCTTCGCCGCCCGCCTGCGGACCTGCAGAACGCCGAGTTGTCCCCGGGCGAGGTGCTTCGCCGGTCGCCGGAGGCGAAGCTGATACAGGGCGGTGTGCAAGGCGACGCGTATGTTGTGCGGTCAGAGATTCTGACCCACCCCAATTTGCCGCGCCCGGTCCACTCGCTGGCGGGGGCCGAACTGGCGCCGTTGATATCCGATCTGCGCGACTCACGCTCTGTGCCCGATATTCTGCAGCGATGGTCGAGCCGCATCGGACCCACCTCGGCGGTTAAGGTCCTGCGGTGGCTGTGGCACACCAAAATCCTTGTGCCGGCCGGTGAACTGGGGCGCAATCGCGGTTCCCCTTGACTGGCGAATGGCCTAATGTCCCGCCAGGATAAAACAGCCGAAAGAGGTCACATGTCGCGCTTTGATGGGTATTTCCTGCGGCAGCTATTGGTTCTTTTCGGCTTTTTCACGCTTGTTCTGGTGGGCGTGTTCTGGATCACCCGCTCGGTCAGCCTGTTCGAACACGTCATCAGTGGCGGTCAGTCGGCTATGGTATTTCTGGAGTTCACGGCGCTGACCCTGCCAACACTTGTCCGAACGGTCATGCCGATGGCGGTCTTTGCCGCCGCAGTCTATGCCACCAACCGGCTGAGCCGGGAAAGCGAGCTGACCGTGATGCTGGCCACCGGGTCCAGCCCATGGCGGCTGGGCCGGGCGGTGTTGCTGTTTGGTCTGGTGGCGGGGCTGATGATGGCGATCGTCAGCGTCATTCTGCGGCCCGCATCCGTAGAACAGCTGGAATTGCGCCAGGCCGAGGTGGCAGGTGACATCACCGCGCAGTTGCTCAACGAGGGGGAGTTCATGCACCCGGCTCGGGGCGTGACCGTCTATATCGGTCGGATTGATCTGGATGGCACATTGCACGAGGTGTTCGTGTCCGACCGTCGCGATCAGGAAAACCCCGCCACATACTCCAGCACGTCCGCCTATCTGGTGAACAACGGATCCGGCGTTCATCTGGTCATGGTGGATGGGGTTGCACTGCGGTTGAACAAGGAAGGCAAGACCCTGTCGTCGACCCTTTTCGACGATGCATCATACGACATTTCGGAGCTGTCCCGAAACACTGACAATGGACGCCGCAGTCTTGAGGCGATTCCGACGATCGAGTTGTTGGGCGATCTTGACGCTGTCGCCGTGGCAGACGGCTACCCGTTGGGGGAATTGGTGGAAGAGCTGCACCAGCGGTTTTCCTGGATCGCGATCTGCATCACCGTGGCGCTGGTGGGGTATTCGACTCTGATGCTGGGCAGTTTTTCCCGGTTCGGCCTTTGGCCTCAGATATTCGCGGCATTCACGATTCTTGTCTTGTTGGAAGGCGTGCGTGGGTTCGTATCTCCGGTGGTGATCAAGGATGCGAAGCTATGGCCGCTGCTCTATGGTCCGGCCGTTGTCGGGTTCGCAATATCGGCCGTGTTCCTCGCTTTCGCCGGAAGACCGATCATTCGCCGGCGGGTGAGAACTGCCGCACCCGCGCCATCCCCAGCCTGAGGTCAGCCCCGCAGCTCTGACAGGCACTGGCGTAATTCATCCAACAGTTTTGGGTGGTCATCCTCGGCGCGCGAGACCAAGTGGACCGGTAGAATTAGTGGTGCGGCTTCCTCGACCTTGCGAAGCGCGCCGTTCTCCAAGTGCGGGGCGACGACGCTGTGCGGGAAAAAACCGCGCCCGCCGCGTTGCAGGATATAGCGCAGTGCCATCATGCAATTGCCCAGAAACACGGTTTGCCCAGCAGACAGCCGGGCAAGACCGCGTACATGCTCCTGATAGCCTTCACCAAGTTCGAGATTGATGAAAACAGGATCGGTACCGGACTCAGCCAGATGGGGCGTCTCGACAAGGATCAAGTGCTCGGGCGGCAATTCCTGGCACGAAATCCCGGACCGCGATGGCCTCTCATGTGTCAAAGCCACGTCCAGAACGTGCGAAGCAACGGCCTCGGCCATGTTCAGCGTGTGGTCATAGTTGAGCGTCAACAGAAGTTTGCCAAACCTCTGCTCGAACCGGACGGCCAGATCGACCAGAAGCGGGTCCCAGATGCTGAGCTGAGCGCCCAAGCGAAGGGCCACACGACCCTGACTTTGGGCCGGCAGGTCCTGCGAGGCGAAGGACCAAAGCGACAGAATCTGTTCGGCATAGGGTTTGAACTGTGCCCCGAAGTCGGTGAGGCTGGTACCGCCGGCACCACGTGAAAACAGCGTTTTGCCCGTGGCGGCCTCAAGCTGGCGAATCCGTGCACTGACAGCCGTCTGTGTCACATTCATCCGCCGTGCCGCAGCATGAAAACCACCGGTTTCCGCCACGCACAAAAACGTTTCGAGCTCACGCATCTGCATGTGGCACTATTTTTTGATCGCTGTGATAAAATCAATTCATTTTTTCTATTGGTTGGTCGCGACTAGTCTGGCTGTGACCCGCAGACAAAGGACCCGCCATGCTGGACAAAAGCCACAAACCCACCTGGACCAGTTTCGAAGAGGCCACCAAGGCCGATTGGGACGCCGTCATGGAATATGAAGAGGCGTACAACGCGGCTTTGCCCGACCGGATTCTGGACGCGATCCGGTCCTTGGACGAGGAATGGACACCCTATCCGGTCAACCGGTATCAGCACAGCCTGCAGGCCGCGACGCGGGCCTACGAGGATGGCGCGGATGAGGAACTGGTCGTGGCTGCTCTGATCCATGACACCGGGGACATCCTGTCACCCTACAACCACGGCGAGCTGTCAGCGGCGATGATGAAGCCCTATGTCAGCGAACGCACCCATTGGATCCTGAAACACCACTGTGTGTTCCAGGGTTATTATTACAACCACCACCTGGGTGGGGACCGCAACGCGCGGGACAAATACCGCGACAGCCCTTACTGGGAGGACTGCCGCTATTTCTGCCACGAATACGATCAAAAGGCGTTCGACCCGGACTATCCGACCAGGCCACTGGAGTTCTTCGAGCCCATGCTGCGCCGCGTGTTGAACAAGGGCGACGGGCATATGGAGCTGAACGAAACCGCAGACGCCTAGCAGGAGGCCATCAGGCGATAAACGATCTGTGCCGTGGTGAATTCCCACGCAGCGTTGCCGTCCGGGGCCAGTTCGACCACGTCAAAGCCCACGCAGCGGCGGCCTTTCAGGGCGTGCTCGACCAGATGCAGCGCCTGATAGTATCCCAGCCCGCCCGGAACCGGCGTGCCGGTTGCGGGCATCAACGAGGGGTCCAGCCCGTCGACGTCAAAGCTGACATAGACCAGTTCGGGAAAGTCCTCGGGCAGGTCGACGGCATGGAGGTTGCCGGTCACCAATTCTTCGGCATCCACATGGAAGACACGGTTCCTCAGACGGCTTTTGGCTTCCTCGGTCGAGAAGGCGCGTACGCCGAATTGCGCCAGACGGACGCCTTCCTCGGCCAGCAGATGCATGACCGAGGCGTGGCTGTGTTTCTCGCCCTGATAGGCGTCGCGCAGGTCGGCATGGGCGTCGATCTGCACGATGCCGATAGGTTCACCCAATGCTCGCGCCACCCCCATCACTGCGCCATAGCTCAGCGAGTGTTCGCCGCCCAGCGTGACCGGCACCTTGCCCGCGCGAATGGCGGCCTCGGTGCGCTGGGCCAGACGCTCCATGATGTCCGGCAGCGGGCCGGTGCAATCCAGCGGAGGTTCGGTGAAGATGCCATCGACACAGGGTTCGGAATGTCCAGTGATGCGTTCGAGTTCATTGCTGGCTGCGATGATCGCGGCGGGGCCGCCTGCAGTACCCGAACCGTAGGAGACCGTCCGTTCCAACGGCACCGGGATGACACGGAACCGGGCGTCTTCGCTGCGTTCGGCCTCGGTCAGTTCGCTGTCGAGGAAAATGCTCATGAAAGCCTCTCTTTGAAGTCGTCGTAGCCGAATTCCCTGATGATCTTCAGGTCATCGGTTTCGCTGTTCCACAGGGCGATGGTGGGCAGGGGCACGCCGTTGAACGTGTTGGTCTTGACCATCGAGTAATGCGCCTGATCGAGGAAGGCAAAGCGCTGCCCGATCCGCAGCGGCTCGGCCCAAATGTAGTCGCCGATCACGTCTCCCGCCAGGCACGAGGGGCCGCCCAGGCGATAGGTGTGGCCGGTTTCGGCTTCGTCCATCAGGGCGGGGCGGTAGGGGGCCTCGATCACGTCGGGCATGTGGCAGGTGGCCGAGATGTCGGTGATCGCCAGATCCATGCCGTTGTGCGGCAGGTCGAGTATTTCACCCACCAGGATGCCCGCGTCCAGTGCCACGGCTTCGCCGGGTTCCAGATAGACCTCGACGCCGTATTTGGCGCGGATGTGTTTGATAAACTCCACCAGCCCGTCGCGGTCATAGTCGTTGCGGGTGATGTGGTGGCCGCCGCCGAAATTCAGCCATTTCAGGCTGTTCAGGAATGGCGCGAGCTTCGGTTCGATCGCCGCCCATGTGCGCGCCAGCGGCTCGAACCCCTGTTCGCAGAGCGTGTGCATGTGCAGGCCATCCACGCCCTCCAGCGCCTTGGCGTCTAGTTGGCTGACCGGGGTGCCGAGGCGCGAGCACGGGGCGCAGGGGTCGTATTTCGCAACCTCGCCTTCGGAATGTTCGGGGTTGATGCGCAGCCCGACCTGCCGCCCGGCGGCCTGTGCCTTGGCCAAAAAGCGGTCTTTCTGCGCGGGGCTGTTGAAGATGATGTGATCTGAGAGCGCAAGGATTTCGTCGATGTCGGTTTCCTTGTAGCCCGCGCAGAAGGTCGCGACCTCGCCGCCATATTCCTCGCGGCCCAGCCGGGCCTCGTAGATGCCGCTGGCGCAGGTGCCGCCGATATACTGGCGCACCAGCGGGGCCAGAGCGAACATGGAGAAGGCCTTGAGCGCGGACAGAATATGTGCGCCGGACCGCTCGCCGATATCGGCCAGAACCGCAAGGTTTCGCTCCACTGCCTTTTCGTCGACGACGAAGCAAGGCGAAGGAACGCG
>NZ_JBXWSK010000068.1:0-17595 GCF_059613385.1 Ruegeria sp. BHSA162 | reverse complement strand
GAGGCCGCCAAGCCCGGCAATCGCCAGCGCAATCGACGCCGTGGCCCGAAACCGCAGGGCACAAATGGCCTCGCCAACCGTCGGCGCCGTCCGCGCCGCAAATCGGCCGCATAAAAAAACTGCGCGCATGTCTCCTTGCGCGCAGTCTTTTTCCAGGATTTTGACTTTTCATTTCTCAGGCGGGTTGTCCGCCTGATTTATGCTGGCCCTGCTCTCGACCAACGAGCGGATCAGTTACCCGAATTGTTCCGCTCGGCTTCGATCTCACGCCATTTGGCAACGTTTCGGTTGTGTTCCTGCAGCGTCTTGGCGAAGGCATGGCCGCCAGTTCCATCTGCGACGAAGAACACGAAGTCGGTTTCGTCTGGAGCCACGGCAGCTTGCAAGCTGGCCAGTCCCGGGTTGGCAATCGGCGTGGGCGGCAAACCGTCTATCAAATAGGTGTTCCAGGGCGTGTTCCGCCGAAGCTCGCTGCGGCGAAGGCCTCGGCCCAGCGTACCCTGACCCTTGGTCACGCCGTAGATCACTGTGGGATCCGTCTGCAGCTTCATGCCTTGCTTCAGGCGGTTCACAAAGACACTGGCAACCTGACCGCGCTCTTCCGGAATGCCTGTCTCCTTCTCGATGATCGAGGCGAGGATCAGCATTTCTTCGGGGCTGGACAGGGGCAACCCGTCTTGACGCGTCTCCCAAACCCGGGCAATCCGCTCTTGCTGTCGGTCCTGCATCTTTTGCAGAAAAGCCGTTCGCTCATCACCCGGTGAGATTTCGTAGCTGTCCGGGGCCAACATGCCTTCAGGCGGAATTTCCGAGACCTCTCCGGTCAGGGCATCCACGGCCTTCAGCCCCTCAACGACCTGCCAACTGGTGACACCTTCTGCCAAGGAAACGCGGTATCGCGTATCGGCTTGGTTCCGCTTTTCCTGATAGACTTCAGGGACTTCGTCCTCACCAACGACAAATGATGCGACCTCGACGAAATTCAGTGTTGCAGGGTCCAGCTCGCGAACCCGTGTCTGAGTGCGGGTCACACCGATGCGGTACTCGACCTCGGTTCCGCATGTGCTGGCGCCGCTGCGGGTGACTTCGTCGATGATTTCCGCCATCGAAGCGCCTTCGGAGATCAGGAAACTACCCGCTTTCAGCTGCTGCGACTTGTCGGTGTAGTCTGCCGCCATACGAAAGATCGTTGCGCTGCTGATCGCGCCCTGATCTTCAAGATCACGGCTGACTTTGTTCATGTTCGAACCACCCTTCACCCGAAGGCAAATGGCGGTATCGAGCGGGCCCTCGGCCTTGTACTGCGACTGCCCCCAAAGGATCAGACCGCCAAGAAGAAACATGGCGACCACAAGAAAGGTCAGCGCATTGGATGCCAGAGCCCGCCACATTTACGATGCTTTCCCGAAAATCACGCTGGCATTGGTGCCACCGAAGCCGAATGAATTCGACAGCGCCACGTTGATTTCCCGCTCGCGCTTGGCATTCGGCGCAAGGTCGATCGGCGTTTCCACCGCCGGGTTGTCCAGATTGATCGTCGGCGGGGCGACCTGATCGCGGATCGCAAGGATCGAGAAGATCGCCTCGATCGCGCCCGCGGCCCCCAGCAAGTGCCCGGTGGCCGATTTAGTCGAACTCATCGTCGCCTTGCTGGCATGTTCGCCCAGCAGCCGTTCAACGGCCCCCAGTTCGATCGTGTCGGCCATGGTCGAGGTGCCATGCGCGTTGATATAGTCCAGATCCTTCGGCTCGAGCCCTGCGCTGCGCAGTGCCGCCTTCATCGAGCGTTCCGCCCCGTCGCCATCCTCGGCCGGCGCCGTGATGTGATAGGCATCGCCCGACATCCCATAGCCCAGAACCTCGGCATAGATTTTGGCGCCGCGGGCCACGGCATGCTCGTATTCCTCCAGAACCACGATGCCGGCGCCCTCGCCCATCACGAAACCGTCGCGGTCGACGTCATAGGGGCGGCTGGCGGCCTTGGGGTTGTCGGCATATTTGGTAGACAGCGCCTTGCAGGCGTTGAAACCGGCAATCCCGATCTCGCAGATGCAGCCTTCGCCGCCGCCGGCGATCATCACGTCGGCATCTCCCGACCGGATGATCCGGCTGGCATCGCCGATCGCGTGGGCACCGGTCGAACAGGCGGTCACCACCGAATGGTTCGGACCCTTGAAGCCAAAGCGGATCGAGACCTGACCCGAGGCCAGGTTGATCAGCGCGCCCGGGATGAAGAACGGCGACACGCGGCGCGGGCCCTTGTCACGGATCAGGTTGGCGGTTTCCGCGATCGAGCCCAGACCGCCGATGCCCGACCCGATCAGAACGCCGGTGCGCAGACGTTCTTCCTCGTCCTCGGGCAGCCAGTTGGCGTCCTTGCAGGCCATCTCTGCCGCAGCGATCGAATACAGAATGAAATCCTCGATCTTGCGTTGTTCCTTGGGCGGCATCCAGTCATCGGGGTTGAAGGTCCCGTTGGTCCCGTCACCGCGGGGCACCTCGCATGCATAGGTCGTGGTGACCCCTGCGGCTTCGGCATCGAACAAGGTGATCGGGCCGGCACCTGACTCTCCGGCCAGCAGCCGCGACCAGGTTTCCTCGACCCCACTGGCCAGTGGAGTGACCAATCCCAGACCGGTTACAACGACTCTGCGCATGAAATGCCTCTTGCCTGCTTCCTGTTTGAGAAACGCTCATACCCCGGCCCGGGGTCCGGGGGCAAGAGCAACAGCGTATTCCGCACCGGCAGCTTGCCGCCTGCCTCCGCGCTGCACACGGCGCGCGGCCAAAGCAGAACCACACGAGCCGCCCCCGACGACCTGTCGGGGGCGGCTCGGACGGATTAGGCCGCGTTACTGGAACTGTGCCACTGGTTCATGGGCGGTTTTGGCTACCGCCAATGCCTCGGACAGGTCGACCGTCTTGCGGAACAGCGCCCGTCCGACCAACGCACCCGAGATATTGGGAATGTAGGCCAGACGCGAGATGTCGTCGCTGCTGCGCACGACGCCGCTGGCGATCACCGGTGTGCGCGAATGCGCGGCCAGCCCCGAAATCAGGCCCAGCTGCGCCTCGACATCCACCATGTCGCTGTCGATATCGGTGACCAGAATGGCAGCCAGCGGAGCATCGGCAAACGCTTCGATGAAAGCCTCCGGGGTGAACGCACTTTGGGTACGCCAGCCGTCGGTCATCACGTAGCCCTGCCACACGTCCACGGCCAACACGATCTGGTCTGGGTATAGTTTGGCCAACTCTTTGAACAGATGAGGATCACGCGCCGCCAGGGTGCCAATCACGATGCGGCCTGCCCCTTTGTCGATCCAACGCTCGACCTGCTCGCGCGAGCGGAACCCGCCCGCCAGTTGAACAGGCAGCTCGGCGCTGCGGATGATCTGTTCGACCAGCGCAGAGTTCGTGTCCCGCCCCTCGATCGCATCGAAATCGGTCAGGTGCATCCACTCGGCACCTGCGGCGGCCCAGCCTTGGGCCGTTTCCACCGGATCGACATGCCAGATCATTGGTTCGTCCAGACGGCCCTTGTCCAGCGTGACACAGCGGCCGCTCTGCAATTCCATTGTAGGATAAACCCTCATGAGCACACTCCTCCGCTCAATCGTTCCGGATATCCATGATAGCATACTGGTCGCGCGCAGGTTCGCGTTTCTCAGTTTCGGCAAACGACGATCCGTTTGCGGCACCGCAAAAAAATGAAGCGTTTCAGTTCCGGGCCGGAGGGCCGTCGCGTCGAAACAGTTTCACCGGGCTGTCCCGATACTCTGTCTCGCGCAGCAATTTATATCCAAGCTTGGCCGCCAGCTTTTGCGAGGCCTTATGATCCGTGTCAATCATCGACACCAAGGGCCCGGGCATGATCCGGTCGAACCAGTCATGCGCGGCCTGAACGGCCTCGTGCCCGTATCCCAGGCCATGCGCCTCGGGCGCCAACACCCAACCGGCCTCGGGGAAGGTGTCGAAATCCTCTCCCAGACAGCGGTTGCCGTAAAAGAACCCGGCCTGACCTATCAATTTGCGATTCGCCTGCAAGAACACGGCCCATTGCCCGAACCCAGCCATCTGCCAGTGTCCCGCATTGCGCAGGAACGCGTCCCACGCCTCGCCACGGGTACGGGGTTTGCCGCCGATATGGCGCACCACGCAGGGGTCGCGCCAAATCTCCGCGAACCTTTCAAAGTCCTCGGGACGCATTGCGCACATCATCAGGCGCGCGGTGTTGATCATCGGGGCGGATCTTTTCATGCCCTTACCCGGTGTTTTGTTGCCTCATCGCAAACAGTGCAAACCGATTTTCCACGAGGCAAGCGGGAATTCGAGCGGGCAAAAAAAAACGGCGCTTCCGTTGCCCGGAAGCGCCGTTTTCGGTCAAATTCAAAGCGATCAGGAAGCTTCGCTGATGAACTTCACGGCGTCGCCGAAGGTTTGGATGGTCTCGGCTGCATCATCGGGGATCTCGATGCCGAACTCTTCTTCGAAAGCCATGACCAGCTCAACGGTGTCCAGGCTGTCCGCGCCCAGATCGTCGATGAAGGACGCGTTCTCGGTGACTTTGTCCTCTTCAACACCCAGGTGCTCAACAACGATCTTTTTAACGCGATCTGCGACGTCGCTCATGTCTATTCCTCATTCCATTTCAGGGCGGTCTGCCCGGTTCTGCCCTTGCCCGCTCGGGGTGGCCTTGGTTTGCCCGATCCGGGCGGTTTGGGTCCCGGGTCTCCGGGAAAGTAGAAGGCCGACCTGAACGACCGGCCCCTGATTACATGCGCCGCCTATAGCACAGACGACGCAAGAGGCAAACGCTTTCGCATCTGCCCCTGGCTGCGCCTACAACATGGCCATGCCGCCGTTCACATGCAAGGTGGTTCCGGTAACATAGCCCGCTTCGGGGCTTGCAAGGTACAGAACGGCCGCCGCAATTTCAGATGGCTCGCCCATCCGACCGGCGGGAACTTGCGTCAGGATGCCGGATTTCTGCTCATCGGTCAGCTTGTCGGTCATCGCGGTCGTAATGAAACCCGGCGCGACGGCATTGGCGGTGATGCCACGGCTCGCGACCTCGTAGGCCAGCGACTTGGTCATGCCGACCATGCCCGCTTTGGACGCGGCATAGTTCACCTGACCCGGGTTGCCGGTTGCACCAACAACGGACGAGATGTTGATGATGCGGCCCCAGCGCGCCTTCATCATGCCCCGCAGCACACCCTTGCACAGCTTGGCGGTAGCGGTCAGGTTCACGTCAATCACGCTCTGCCATTCCTCGTCGGACATGCGCATGAAGATGTTGTCGCGGGTGATGCCTGCATTGTTGACCAGAATATCAACGGACCCCATGGCATCGGCGGCCTGTTTCGGCAACGCGGCCACGGCCTCGGGATCACCCAGATTGCACGGCAGGACATGAGCGCGCTCGCCCAGTTCATCCGCCAGCTTCTGCAGCGGTTCGACGCGCGTGCCGGACAGACCAACAGTAGCCCCTGCGGCGTGCAAGGTGCGTGCAATCTCGCCCCCGATCCCGCCCGAAGCCCCGGTGATAAGGGCGCATTTTCCAGTCAAATCAAACATACCGGTATCCTTTTCGAGTGTCCTGTCGGACCAGCTTTGAGTTAATCGCCTGCCTGCAGCGCTTTTTGAACGTCTTCCGGCGTACCAACGGTGGAGCAGGCAATGGACCGGTCGATTTTGCGGATCATGCCCGACAGAGCCTTGCCCGCACCGATCTCCCACGCTTCGGTCACACCCTGCGCCACCATGTACTGAACGGATTCGCGCCACCGGACCGAACCGGTGACCTGTTCGACCAGCAATTGCCGGATCAAGTCGGGGTCGGTCACCGCCTCGGCGCGGACATTGGCAACCAGTAGAACCTCCGGCGCCTTGATTTCGACTCCCGCCAGAGCTTCGGCCATCACGTCGGCGGCAGCCTGCATCAGGGCACAATGGAACGGAGCGCTGACCGGCAGCATCACAGCGCGCTTCGCGCCCTTTTCCTTGGCGATTTCAGCGGCGCGTTCAACGGCGGCTTTGGCACCTGAAACCACGACCTGCGTAGGGTCATTGTCATTGGCAGCCTGGCACACCTCGCCCTGTGCGGCCTCTTCGGCCACGGCGCGAACGGCGTCGAGGTCCAGTCCCAGGATCGCGGCCATCGCGCCCTCGCCCACCGGAACGGCGCTCTGCATGGCTTGACCGCGGGTGCGCAGCAGGCGAGCAGTGTCCGCGACACTCAGCGCGCCGGCTGCGGCAAGGGCCGAGTATTCGCCCAGCGAATGACCGGCCACGAAGGCGGCCCTTGTCACATCGACCCCTTCGGCCTCAAGCGCGCGCATCGCCGCCATCGATGTGGCCATCAACGCCGGCTGCGCGTTCTGCGTCAGAGTCAGGGTCTCGATGTCGCCATCCCAGATCAGGCTGCTGAGGCTTTCGCCCAGCGCTTCGTCCACCTCGTCAAACACGGCCTTGGCGGCCGGATAAGCGTCGGCCAGCGCCTTGCCCATGCCGATGGTCTGGGCGCCCTGCCCCGGAAAAACGAACGCAAGTGTCATTGCAACCTCTTGGATGACGTTAGGTTGCGCCGGGGTGTAAACCGAGTGAGGTTCCGGCACAAGCACTGCCTGCACTCTGCGTGACGGCACCGGGTCTGTGCGCCACACGCTATTGTCTATGTGCGTCACACGGTTACCTTGGCCACAGCAGAAAACCCGGAGCGCAAGATCAATGTCCCTAACCAACACCAATGTCAGCTATGGCAGCGTGACCAAGACATTCCACTGGCTGACCGCATTGTTGATCTTCACCGCCTTGCCCTTGGGGTGGTTCGCCAACAACCTGGCCCATGCAATCTATGACCCGACCATCCCCACCACCGAGGCCGATCTTGCCCAAGCCGCACGGCTGTTTTCCCTGCACAAAACCGTTGGGATCACCGTCTTCTTCGTTGCGCTGGCACGCATTCTCTGGTCGCTCACCCAAACCAAGCCCGGACTGCTGAACGCCGACAACAAGCCCGAGGCCTTTGCGGCTGAAACGGTCCATTGGCTGCTGTACGGGTCCTTGGTTCTGGTTCCTCTGTCGGGTTGGATCGACCACGCTGCTACCGAAGGCTTTGCGCCCATCCTCTGGCCATTTGGGCAGAACCTGCCACTGGTGCCCAAGTCCGAGCATCTGGCCGAGGTGATGGCAACGCTGCACTGGCTTTTCATGCTGGTTCTCGTCGCAGCTTTGACCCTGCACATCGCCGGAGCACTGAAACACCACGTCATCGACAAGGACAGCACCCTGCGGAGAATGTTGCCCGGGACGTCCGCTGCGCCGGTTCCGCCGGAACAGAAGCACTCGATGGTTCCCGCCGCGGCTGCTGGGCTTGTCTGGGTTGGCGTTCTGTCAGCCGGCCTGCTGACCGGCAGTTTTTCAGACAAGCCTGATGCCGAGGTTGAAACGGCCGAGTTGGCGGCGGTTCAATCGGATTGGCAGGTGGAAGAAGGCACGCTTACCATCACGATCACTCAGTTGGGCAACCCTGTTACCGGTCAGTTTTCAGACTGGACCGCCGCAATCACCTTTGACGACCCCGTCGAACCCGGTCCGGCCGGGTCGGTAGAGGTCACGGTCTCCATCGGGTCTTTAAGCCTGGGTACGGTAACCGATCAGGCCATGGGAGCTGATTTCTTCGACAAGTCGCAATTCCCGACGGCCCAGTTCGATGCCGAGATCTACAAAACCGAAACGGGGTATGAAGCAAGGGGTCCGCTGACCATCCGCGATCAAACACTGGACGTTGTATTGCCCTTCTCTTTGGACATCCAAGGCCAGACTGCCAAAATGTCCGGCAGGATGGACCTCAACCGCCTCGACTTCGGGGTTGGCCAATCGATGCCGAAAGAGGATTCGTTGGCCTTCGCCGTCACCGTTTCGGTCGAGTTGACGGCAACACGCAACGCTCAGTAAGCCGACGACACGAAAAAACCGCCGGGGCATCGGCCACCGGCGGTTTCTCTAGTTCTGAAGCCCGGATCAGTCGGCCTTCTGCGCTTCGATCGAAATCGCGATGGCAACTTCATCTCCGACGAAAGGCGCGAACTTGCCCAGTTCGAAATCGCTGCGCACCAGGGTGGTGGTCGCATCGAACCCGGCCCAAGGCTTGCCCGCCATCGGGTGCTCGCCGACCTGATTCAGCTTGGCGTCCAGAACCACTGGCTTGGTCACACCGTTCAAGGTCAGGTCCCCGGTGATCTTTGCGGTGTTCTCACCCGTCACCTCGATCGAGGTCGAGGTAAATGTCACCATCTCCTCGGCGGTCGCCGCGAAGAAATCCTCGGACATGAAGTGATCTTCCCGCGGTTTCCAGCCGGTGATCATCTCAACCACGGGCATTGAAACCGTCACGCTCGACGCTGCAGGATCTTCCTGATCAAACATGATCTCGCCCTCGAAACCCGAGAACATGCCGGTGGTGGTCGAAAAGCCAAGATGGTTGTAGCTGAAAACAACCTGGCTGTGGCTCGGGTCCAGAACGTATTTCTCCGGGGCCGCGATGGCCGAGGTCGCCGCCGTGGCAAGTGCTGCTGCAATAAGGGTGGATTTCATGACAATCTCCGAAAGTTTTCAAAGCGCAAACCGGTTGGGTTGCTCCAAAACAAAGATGTGCCGCCCATGGGCGGCACACAACCTTCATTCTCTCACAAATTCTGTTCCTCAATGAACAGAATAAAATTCAGGCGAAAATTGTTACGCTTCCGCTGAGTTGCCCTTTCAGCGCTCGGCTGACATCCGCCGATTCCAGCGGCAGCTTCATCAGAAGGCTGCCATCGACTTCAAAGAGTTCAACTTGGTCGTCCACGAACCGGGCTCCGCCCAACGTATCGTAGCTGCGGCGCAGCACGGTCTGCGGACGCCCGTTTTCGTTCTTCTGCAGCACCCGAACCTCGCGGCGGATCGGGTCGAAATATGCATCGGGGCGCGGATCCAGAACCTCGATGGTCAGCAGGCTCACCCCGAGGATCAGGAACATCAGCGATGCGACCAGCTTGATGGTCCAGACGTCGGCCCCGATGACCGAACCCGGCATCAGCCACATCGAAAAGGCCGATACGATCAGAAATGCACCCAGCACACGGAACAGGACCAACCGGGCCTTCCAATTCGGTGCAAAGGAAATAAGCACGGGCACGGACTTGTCGTATGCTGCGCCGGCTGCGGACTGTTGAAATGTGTTCGTGTTCATGACGGCCATCGCTTTTGCCCTGTCCAAGTTTCTTGAGACCCCCGGGTAACGCCGGGCTTGCAAACAACCTCAAGCCGAAAAGCGTCAGGATTTGGGCGACCCAAAGGTAATTGGGCGGCGTGAGAAAGGCATTCATGGCAGGGCTTGCCCACCATCCAGAAACGTGTATACGGGGCCATCCTTCGCAATACGCATGAACCGCGCAGCCTCTCGTGGCAGGGTCGCGAAGGGTTGCTGGCCCCGCCTATGAAATGCGCCTTGATATAAACAGGAGTGAACATGCCACTGTATGAGCATGTAATGATCGCGCGTCAGGATCTGTCCAACGCGCAGGCCGAGGGCCTGATCGAACACTTTGGCACCGTATTGGCTGACAACGGCGGCAAGATCGTCGACAGCGAGTACTGGGGCGTCAAAACGATGGCCTACAAGATCAACAAAAACCGCAAGGGCCACTATGCCTTCCTGAAGACCGACGCTCCGTCGGGCGCCGTTCAGGAAATGGAGCGCCTGATGCGCCTGCATGAAGACGTGATGCGCGTTCTGACCATCAAGGTCGACGAACATCCCGAGGGCCCCTCGGTCCAGATGCAGAAGCGCGATGAGCGCGATGGCCGCCGCGAGCGCCGTTGATCAACGCCTGAGGAAAGGACACCAAATCATGGCCGCAAAACCGTTTTTCCGCCGCCGCAAGGTCTGCCCGTTCTCGGGCGAGAACGCGCCGAAGATCGACTACAAAGACACCCGTCTGCTGCAGCGCTACATTTCCGAGCGTGGCAAGATCGTGCCTTCGCGCATCACCGCCGTTTCGGCAAAGAAGCAGCGTGAACTGGCCCGCGCCATCAAGCGCGCCCGCTTCCTCGCCCTGCTGCCCTACGCCGTGAAGTAAGGAGAGACTGATATGCAAGTTATCCTTCTGGAACGCGTTGCGAAACTGGGTCAGATGGGCGATGTCGTCGACGTCAAGCCCGGCTACGCCCGCAACTTCCTGCTGCCGCAAGGCAAAGCGCTGAGCGCGTCCGAGGCCAACATCGCCTCGTTCGAAGCCCAGAAAGCACAGCTGGAAGCCCGCAACCTGGAAACCAAGAAAGAAGCTGAAGCTCTGGCTGAAAAGCTGGACGGTCAGCAGTTCATCGTGATTCGCTCGGCATCGGACGCCGGCGCGCTGTACGGCTCGGTCACTCCGCGTGACGCAGCCGATGCTGCAACCGCTGCTGGCTTCACCGTTGACAAGAAGCAGATCGTTCTGGTCTCGCCTATCAAAGAACTGGGCCTGCACACGGTTTCCGTCAAGCTGCACCCCGAAGTCGAGGTCGAAATCAAACTGAACGTTGCCCGCTCGGAAGAAGAAGCCGAACTTCAGGCATCGGGCAAGTCGATCCAGGAACTGGCCGCTGAAGAAGAGGCCGCCGCAGATTTTGAAATCGCGGAACTGTTCGACGACATCGGCTCGGCCGCTTCGGAAGACGAAGAACTGGTTGCCGCCGATGCTTCGACCGAGGAAGACGAACCCAAAGCCTGATCCGATCAGGTCTGTTGATCTTAAGGGCCGCGCTGCATTGCGCGGCCTTTTTCTTTCTACTGGCAATTTTTGGCCGCCGCAGCGCGCCGGACTTGCGACCCGGGGCCACTTTCGTATCATCCAGCCGCGTAACAACCTGGAGAAGTTGCATGGCAAAGGTCCTGCGTCGAGTATTGCTTTCAGTGCTTCTGGCTGCCCCGATTGCCGCCTGCAGCGACCCGTCTGGCAAAGCGACGAAGGAACAGGCATTCGAGCCGCCGCTCTACCCTAACGAAACGCCGGAATTGCGCGATTCGATCAACAAATGGGCTGATCACTATGAACTGCCGCGGGAACTGGTCCATAAGCTGGCGATCCGCGAAAGCACGCATCGCCCCTGGGCGACGAACCGGCCATATTACGGCCTGCTGCAGGTCCTTCCCGCCACCGCTCGTTCGATGGGCTACAAGGGCGACGCCAAGGGGCTTCTGGATGCGGACACCAATCTGGAATACGCGGGCAAGTATCTTCGCGGGGCCTGGATGCTGGCCGACGGCGACCAGCAGCGCGCGATCTTCCTCTATGCAAAGGGGTACTACCCCGAAGCCAAGGCTCGCGGAATGCTGGTTGAAACCGGCTTGCGGTCCGAATAGCGTAAATGGGGCAATCGACATCGGTCTATACAGCGTTCAATTTGACCGCGAATACCTCACAGGATGAAGTAATCCGGAGGTTGTCTGTTGCCATTAGCACTCAATAACTCCATGTGATATGTACAAATGGGTTGCGCAATCTGTTCAGATTGACGCAACGTAGGCTGTGATACGGACAGATACGGCATTTTTCGGGGGAAATGCCGATGGGAC
This sequence comes from Ruegeria sp. BHSA162, assembly GCF_059613385.1. Lineage (NCBI taxonomy): Bacteria > Pseudomonadati > Pseudomonadota > Alphaproteobacteria > Rhodobacterales > Roseobacteraceae > Ruegeria > Ruegeria sp. BHSA162. The sequence goes on along the minus strand of NZ_JBXWSK010000068.1, from coordinate 5,990 downwards.
AAAGGTTGGACGAGTGAAACTTATTGACTTGGCCACAATTGATCATGATGAACGGTCGGCTTACGACATCATCAATTCTGTCTGCAACGAACTTGGATTCGACTATGCGTCCTATGCGACGACCCATCCCGTGAATGGTGACGTCCAAGGTTACGCGAACTACCCGGACGAGTGGAAGATCCACTACGCCACGCAAGGCTACCATCACCTTGATCCCACCCTGTATCAGTCGGCGCTCAGCATCGCGCCGGTGGACTGGGGCCGCTTCAATCACGACGACAAGTTCAACGCGGTGTTCCGTGACGCTCATGATTTCGGGATCACCGACCGCGGCCTGACGGTTCCAGTTCGGGGGCCTTATGGCGAAACTGGCTTGCTCAGCGTGACCAAGGATTGCACGGACGAGGAATGGAAAAAGCTTAAGAAGCACGTGATGGGTGACCTGCAGATGGCCGCGGTTCACGCACATGACACCGTCATGCAATCGGGCCTTTTGGCCAAGGCTCTATACCTTCCGACCCTATCCTCGCGCGAAAAAGAAATCCTGCAATGGGTCGCCGAGGGCAAGTCCCAGCAGGATATCGGAGATATTCTGTGCATTTCGCACCGGACGGTCGAGGTGCACATGCGTTCCGGACGAGAGAAACTGGGCGCACTTACGACCGCCCAGGCGATCGGCCGTGCCATTGGTCTGGGGTTAATTTACCCCGGTTAACAATTAAGGCAGAAAAATACGGGATATCCCCAATAGTCTTGTTTCGAAACTTGGTTAATCTGCTCCTTACGGTAACCAAACTGTAGGGGGATGGAATGATCATCGTTATTGATGGCATCAACCAGCATAAGTTCAAAGACGTCTTGGATGAGATGTTCAAGCTGCGAGCACGCGTGTTCGGGGATCGCTTGGGCTGGGAAGTGAACATCCAGGACGGGCGCGAATTCGATCAATTCGACTCGCTCAATCCTGCACACGTGGTCAGCATCAACGACGAGGGGGACGTCGTTGGGTGCATGCGCCTCTTGCAGACGACCGGCCCGCACATGCTGGCCGATGTGTTCAGCTCGATCCTTGATGACGAGCCGCCAATCCGCAGCGCCCAAGTCTGGGAAGCCACGCGGTTCTGTGTTGACACGAAAAGGCTCGGCCGGGGACGTGGCAAGAATTCCGTATCCTACGTGACCAGTGAGGTCATGATTGGGTCATTCGAATACGCCCAGGAAGCTGGAGTGCTCGACTCGGTCGCGGTCATTGATCCGGTTATGAACCGGGTGTTGCAACGGTCCGGAAATGCTCCGTACGACTATGTCGGAACGGCCAAGCCGATGGGCAAAGTGGTCGCAATGGCCGCCCTGATGGATTGTTCGGACGAGCGTATCCAATCGATCCGCGAGTATTCGAGCATCGACTACGACGTGTTCCTGACCGACGATCAGGCGCTCGAACTGTTCAATTCGGGTCAGCAAGCCAAGCTTGCAAAGGCCGGTGCCGCCAATCTTGACCACCAGCCACTGACCGATCTTGAGAAATACTTCGTCGAGCAGATGCACGCTGCGACGACGAAAGAAGAAGTCCAGGCCGTACTCAAATTGATCGAGAGCCTGTCGGACCGCTTCACCCCAGAGCAGAAAACCGCTCTGCTGCAAACCCCCCGTGCTTTTGCTCATGAGGCCTGACCCCCTCACCTCATAAGTCCAAAAGCCACCCATGCGGAGCCGTCCCATTACAGGCGGCTCCGCTCTAATTTTTGCAACCGATCCGCCGCTGACGCCATACGTTCCGGTTCTCGGCAGCAACAAAGAAGGCCCTCCGAAGAGGGCCTGTTTTCATTTCATTCTGTCCGGACAATCGCCATTTGACAGACCGGGTGCGGCGGCACCCGGACCGACCAGTAAACGCGGCTTATTCCTCTTCGAGGGCTTCGATTGCCTTCTGCAGCTCTTCCTTGCTGACTTCCTTTTCGGTCACTTTGGCCAGCTCGACCACGTAGTCTACAACCTTGTCCTCAAAGATCGGCGCGCGCAGTTGCTGCTGCATCTGAGCGTTCTGCTGAACGAACTCGAAGAACTGACGCTCCTGACCCGGGTACTGGCGAGCCTGGTTCATGATCGCCTGGGTCATCTCGGCGTCGGTGACTTCGACTTCAGCCTTCTGGCCCAGCTCGGCCAGCAACAGGCCCAGACGCACGCGGCGCTCAGCCAGTTTGTTGTGCTCTTCGGTCGGCTCGATCTCATCGTGGTTGTGATCGGTCACCTCGGGGTTTTCTTCGTGCCACAGCTGATGCGCGATTTGCTTGGCTTCGGCTTCGACCAGGGTCGGCGGCAGGTCGAACGACACTTTCTCGTCCAGCGCGTCCAGCAGTGCGCGCTTCATCACCGCGCGCGACGCACCCGCGTACTCAGCTTCCAGACGCTCGGCAATCTGTGCCTTCAAAGCAGCCAGATCCTCAGCGCCGAACTTCTGTGCCAGTTCGTCGTTGATCTCGGCGGCAACAGGTTCCTTCACCTCTTTGATCGTGCAGGTAAACACGGCCTCTTTGCCGGCCAGGTGCTCGGCGCCGTATTCTTCGGGGAAGGTAACGGTGACGTCTTTGACTTCCTCGGCCTTCACGCCAACCAGCTGATCCTCGAAACCGGGGATGAAGCTGTTCGAGCCCAGCACCAGCGGGTAATCCTCGGCCGAACCGCCTTCGAAGGCCTCGCCGTCAACCTTGCCGACGAAATCGATGACGACCTGATCGCCTTCCTTCGCCTTTGATCCCTTGCGGCGGGCTTTGAAATCCTGAGCGGTTTCAGCCAGGTTCTGCAGGGCTTCTTCCACGGCTGCGTCGTCCGCCTTGACGACCAGCTTTTCCAGCTCGACCGATTTCAGATCAACTTCGGGGATTTCCGGCAGAGCTTCATAGGACATTTCGACGTGAACGTCGTCGCCTTCTTTCCAGTCTTCGTTGGTCATCTTGACCTGAGGCTGAAGCGCCGGACGATCACCACTGTCTTCGAAGTGCTTGTTCATCGCACCGTCGATGGTTTCCTGCATTGCTTCGCCCAACAGGCGCTGGCCAAACTGCTTTTTCAGCAGTGCCATGGGAACCTTGCCCTTGCGGAAGCCTTTCATCTCGATTTCCGGCTGAGCTTCGATCAGTTTCTCATTGACCTTCTCGTCCAACTCGGCGGCGGTGACAACGATGTTGTAGCCGCGTTTCAGACCCTCGTTCAGCGTCTCGGTAACCTGCATTCTGGTAGTCCCCATAGGATTCGGGGCGCGCAAAACGGGCGCGCCGGGCAAATTTGACGCCTTCTATTTGCCTAGCCGCCGAAGGGCAAGGGGCAAGGTGCCAGATTGGCCTTGTTTTGCCACCCTGCCCCACAAAAAACGCCCCGGACAGAGCCGGGGCGCCATGAATTCACAACAACAACTGGATCAGAACTTCCAGCGGGCCCCCAGGACCCAAGCTTCGTTCTTGTCAAACGACGTTCCGTCGTTGAAGTCGTGGTTGCGATATTTCAGGTAGGCATCGGTGTTGATGCTGTCGATGCGCTGCACCACTGCGATACCCCAGGACTCGGTGCTGGACCCGTCCGTGTTGAAATCGGAACCATCATAGTAGTCGATGCCGATACCAGTCTTACCCCAGGACACCCAATTATCCTCGTAGGCGATCTTGGTGTACCAGAAGTTGGGATCGCTTTCGCCCGACACGTTGTTTCGAGTACCGGCAGCAGCGGTGAAGCTGAAGCCGCTGGGCAGCAGCACCGATGCCGAGCCGATCGTGTCTTCACGGTCGCCGGAACCATCGTCGAAATCACGCACTGCATAGGCCACGCTTGCCGCGAACTCGACGCCACCGGCAAAGGTGTTGTTGTAGTTCAGAGCAACGTCGTAATAGTCGTCGTCATCACTGCTGGACAGGATGTTCTGACCATAGGCGAAGCTTGCCGAAAAGCCGCTGAAATCCGGCGTGTCATACCGCACGCGGCCACGACGCGCGCCGTCAAAGTTGCTGCTGGAGTCGCCGACGGTGATGTCGCTGAGGGTTCCGTCGGTTCCGCGGTAGAAGAAGCCCGAGTTTTCATCGTTGGTGAACGAATACAGCGCGGTGCCGACATAAGACAGGTCAGTTTCCGCTGCACCGTCAGACGCCATGCTGCCCTGACCGGCCGAGAATTTACCCCAGCCACCTTTCAGCGCAAAATCCACGTGACGAATGTCTTCCCGGGTCCAGCCGCTGAAATCGGTACCCAGCTGGTTCCACTCACTGGAGTTCGGCAGACCCAGCGCGGTTTCAAAGCGGAAGGTGAATTCGTTCTGGCCAAACGGCTGCATCAGGCTCAGGCCGACGCGGCTGTTGGACAGGTCGTTGTCCAGCAGGCGGGTATCGGTCTCTTGGCCGTCGTCAACCGAGATGATTGCCGGGTTGAACTGCCCATACAGCAGAACATAGCCACCGCTGTTGTTCTCGTATTTCAGCTCTGCCGCGGCGGGGATGGCCGTGGTGGCCGCAAGAACAGCGGCGACTGAGGAGAGTTTGATATTCAATGTCATAGCACTCACCATGAAAGGTTCGGGTTTCAGGTACTGCCCAGATGTTCAGTGGAACTGTCCGGTTCCAGAGGCCCCTACGCCATTCAGCTCGATCATTGCAAATCCGCCACAAAGACAGAGTGGCAGCAAAGCAAAATGTCCGTGTTATCAATATTTTAACAACAAACGCATGCAGGCTTCAGACGGCCCGCAAGAGAATTCTGCCATCCGGCCATGCGTTTGGCAAACACTCGCTATGCATTTGCGCAGTCTTGACAGCAAAATCCTGCCGATATTCTAGCCTTGCGCCTTGGGAACACGCAAGAACTTCATATCTGAAGACGTTTGAGCACACCGGGCAGTTGCTCGGGAAGGTCTTCCGCGATCAATCCCGGGCCAAAAGCGCGCGCGCATTCCACGTGAAGCCAGACGGCGGTTTCGGCGGCATTCAGCGGGTGCAATCCACGTGCCAGCAGCCCGGTCAAAAAACCCGCCAACACGTCGCCCGCTCCTGCGGTCGCCAGCCACGGCGCGGCCCGATCATAGTGGGCTGAATGGATCGAGCACCGACCGTCCGGAGCCGCAATCACAGTGTCCGGTCCCTTCAAAAGAACCACGCACCCTGCCCTGCCGGCCGCCTCGCGCACGGCATCAACCTTTGAGAAAGCTGGTCCATTCTTGGGATGTAAGGAAAGCTTGGCCGAGATGTCGGGGAACAGACGGGCGAATTCACCGCCGTGCGGTGTCAGGACGCAGTTTTCATGCAAGATCTTCATCAGTGACGCCGGATCCTCGGCAAATGCCGAAAGAGCGTCAGCATCCAGCACGGTTGCCCTGCCGGACTCCAATGCCACGGGGACCAGCGATCGGGCCTTGTCCAGGCCCAATCCGGGCCCTAGGCACAGCGCGTTCAGGCGTTGGTCCCGCAATGCAATGGCCAGCCCATCCTCGCCTGCGATCTGCTCAATCATGACCGCGGTGACTTGGCCGGCGACTTCCTGCAATGCGGCGGGAGGGACACCCAGCGTGACAAGACCAGCGCCCACGCGCAACGCTCCGCGGGCAGCCAATCGCGCGGCACCTGTTCTACCTGTGTCGCCTGTCAGGATCAGCGCATGACCGTGGCCGTATTTGTGATGGAAAGCCGATTTCCGCAGATCAGGCAGATTTTCGGTGCCCAACAACACGCTCGGCCGTTGATCTGGCGTTTCTTCAACTGACAGAGCCGGCAGACCGATATCGACAACGGACATCCTGCCACAGCACTCTGGTCCCTCGGCCAGATAATGGCCCGGCTTTGCGGTATGAAACGTCACCGTCAGGTTGGCCGACACGGCGCAGTCTTCGGGGGCAAATCCCTCTGACACCAGACGCCGACCACTGTCCGCGCATAGGCCGCTGGGAATGTCCACACAGACGACACGTGGGCAACCACCTTCCGACAGTGACGCTTTCCACTGGCCCAATTTAC
>NZ_JBXWSK010000067.1:0-17760 GCF_059613385.1 Ruegeria sp. BHSA162 | reverse complement strand
ATGTCGCGGGTGATTTCTGCGGTTTTGTCCGATACAAGCTTGCGCAACTCGGCGAGGGTCTTGTCATTCCCGCCAGCCGCATCGTCCGAAGGTTGGCCATCTTCTTCCAGCGCGCGGAGGCGGGCCTTGCTGCGTTCCAGCTCGCCCTGGGCAAAGCCGTTCAGATGTTGCCACGCCATACGCAGTTGTTCGTTGCGCGGGCCGTCAGTCAGCGCGGTGGTGACATGCCGGCGCAGATCGGGCAAGCCCGAGGCGATCATCGCGGCATACCGCAGAACCGCCTCGCGGCTGATGGGGCCGGGGCCGCGTTTGATCTCTTCGACGCCGGCAAGGTACTGCTTCATCTGTTCGGGATGCGCCCGCAGCCAGGCGAGGATGTGATCGTGGTTGACGCCGGTTTCGTCCCCGGTCAGTGCGTAATGCGCCCACTGAGCGCTGCCCATCAGAACGTCGATGCTGGACTTCCCCAGCGCCTTTTCCAACCCGTCCAAAACGTCGGCGCGTACTTTCGCCGCGTCTTCCGCACCGCCGCCCAATTCGTCGACCCGGTTGATGAAAACCACGATCTGACCCAGCTCAAGCGCCTGCATCAGCCGGAACAGTTTCAAATCGGCGCGCGACAGGGCCTGGTGCGCGGACAGAACCACGACGAAAAAGTCGGATTCCTTGAGGTACTGGCGCGAGATCTCTTCGCGGATCAACAGCGGATCATTGACGCCGGGCGTGTCGGTCACGGTCAGCGGGAACGGGAAGTGTCCAAGATCAAAATACACCTCGGCCTTGCGGGTGATGTCGCTGTACAAACCCCGGTCCGATCCCGGATCATGTTCGGCTTCGTCGGCCGGATCATCCCCGGCACAGACATAGCGGGCAAGGTCATCAGACGTCAGTTCTTCGAGGTCGTGATGCTGGCCCATCAGCTGTTCGAAACTGTCACCCAGGCGCAGACGAGCGCGGTTTTTCATCGCCTCGACCTGCTCCTCGATCATCTCGCGCTTATAGCTGTCCTCATCGTCGGGGAACATGTTGCGCAGTTCTTCGCCTTCGGCGATCAGCGCCTGCCATTGGCGGTTGTCGAAGAAATGGAATTCGGCCCCCGATGTGCGCCCGGAGGGATGACCGAAATGCATGTCGGTGATCACGGTCGTCCACGGGTTCACGTCCGACGGCAGAAATTCTGCCTGTCCCGTAAAGCCGTTGATCAGACGGGACTTCCCGGCCTTGATCTGCCCGACGAATGCAATCGACGGTTTCAGGCCGCTGAGATCGTCAACGATGCGAGAGATGAACTGACAGGTCTCGTCATTGCTCACCTCTTTCATTTCGCTGGCGATCCGGATCAATTCCCGGCGGTTGGTTTCACTCATAACACTACCCTAAAAACTGGTACCCAAGATTTGCTTAAAACTTAACTTCAACTGTCGCGAAAGCGGTGTCATCAGACCGACTCCCGCAGAGATTTCCACAGGTTGACGACGGCACCCAGCTTGCGCGCGTCATGTACGGCGGCGGCTGTATTGCGACCATCCCGGACCAGAGCGACACCCGCGCCCTTGCCACCTGACGGCCGCATGACGATCAGTTGCGGCTGTTCGAGCAGCCCGGTATTGTCCGCATCCCATCCCGCCAGATCCTGTGCGAACCGGGTCAACAGATCATCCGAAGGGTGAAGAGGCTGGCCATCGGCGCACACGCCATCGAACTGGTGGGTCGCCCCCTCGGCACTTGTCAGCAGACGTCCCATGGCGAACCGCTCGGCGCCGTCGAAGAAAGCCGCGGCTACACTGAGTTCTGCACTTTCAGCGCTGTCCTGCTCTTTCGTGTCCTCGACGGGATCCGGGACAACCGAAACCCGCGGCTCTGACGGCAGAACGAGCTCGGCACAGGCTTTCTGCATCTCGCTGAAAGTGATGCCGACGTCATCCGCCTCCAGCGGCCCGTCCGGTTTCAGAGACACCACTTCGATCGGAGGGGCGATCGCTGCCAGGTCGGACACGAGCCGCGCCAGCTTTTCGATCAGCGCTTCGCGCGGTTCGGTTTCGAAATCCGGAAGGGCGCCGGTGCTTGCCGAATAAACATCCGTGATCCGTGAGCTGTTCACCTCGATCGCCAGGATCGTTCCGTTCTGGGCGTTGAACTCCAAGCGTCTTGGAAGAACCGTTCCCCGGATCAGGTTCAGTATGCTGGCCCGCCGGGCCTCGGCCGTGTCCCCGGTTAACCGAACGGCCGGCGACAAACGGGGCGTCGCAGACCGCCCGATGTTTTCGAGCATGTCGATTATGTCTGTCGCCATCATGCCGTGACCCCCTCTGGTCCCGTCTAAACTGCGGCCGCTACCGGCCCCAGGCTGAGATGTGATTTCGTAAGCGTCAGCCCGATATTCGCGCTGTCGCGGCAGATGTAGCAGACCACGTGTTCCGGATAGGCCCGGGTCCGCATGAAGATGTGTAGCCGGTCGTTCGAAAACACCGAGATTTCCCCAAATCCCGGGTTCTCCGGATCCTGTAGTCCGGCCGAGGCCAACAGCGCTTCGAATGCTTGAACGCCCCGGCCCTGAAACAGATTTGCCACCGCAATGGCGAGGGTTTCCAAGGCTGCACCATCCTCGGTCCCGGTTGCCGACATGCCCAGAAGCATGCCCGTTTCCATGTCGACATATCCCGCTGCGATGCAGTCGGGAATGGTTTCCATGGCGGTGGTCAATGCGGCGTCAATCGTCATCTAAAGCTCTGTTATCCCTTATTAAGCCCAAAGGCGCAGCGGTTCGAAACCGTCGCGCCGCTGAGTAGCATTGCCGTTCGGGATGGGAAACGGTTTACCGTTTCCAACGTGTCCCATGAGGCCCGGTTACAACACATGCCACTCCGCCCTGTCTTTCGGATTTGGCACCGGTTGAATCCTGTCCTGTTCGTCGCGCCCGGTGTGCTCGTGAGCGATCTTGTCGAACTCCTCAAGAAAGGCCTGGAACACGGCGTGCAGCCCGTCCACGTCTTGGGGGATATCTTCACTGGCCGCGATTTCCCGCCACATCGCCGCCGCGCTGAGCGGAGCTCCTGCCGGCACGCTCAAAAGGTGTTCCAGCGAGGTTTCGCCTTCGCCGACCTGCTCACAAGGCACTTCGGGTTCCTGGTCTTCAGGGGTCTGGGCCGAAATCAAGCCGTTCGATTCCGGCTCAGGTTCATAGGTCGTGGCATCGTCACCCTGTTGCTGGGACAACAGCGAAGCAATGGACGAGACCGAGTCTTCGACACTGGGTGCCGGGGTCTCGTCCTGTTCGTCTGCTGCCGGTGCGGGGGACTCGCCAACCAAACGTTCTGACAGCGTGGCCAGCAGGTCTTCGTCCTGGGCACCCTGATCGTTGGTCTGGTCATCGGCGTCCGCGACCAGCATTTCGTCGTCCTCGACGTCGAGCGTATAGTCATCGATCTCGTCAAAGTCTTCGTCGTCCAGCTGAGTCACCGCAGTCGAAGTTGCGGCGACGCTGAGCCGATCCTCATCCTCGTCCCGGAACAAGGCCCGCAAATCGTCATCGGGCACCGGCGTCATTTCGGCGCGCAAGCGGTCGGCGTCATCCGGGTTGATCCGCTCGCGTTCGGTCGACTCGCCGCGGCGCTCCACCCGGGCCGGTCGAACCGGGAAGGTTGCGATCACATCGTCCGAGTTCCGGACCGCCTCGAATCCATCATCCTGATCCAGCGGGTTGGTCAACTTGAAAGGCGCGGGCTCTTCGGCTGCGGTCTGGCGATCGGATCGTTCGGGACGCACCGGTTGAACCGGGGGCGTGCCGGCGAGGCTCTTGTCGATCTGGTAGCGGGCAAGTTTTTCCGCACGGCTGTCCATGATCTGCTCGGTGATCTCAAGAAAGCTGTCGATCATCTTGCCGCCGCCGCTGCGCGACCACAGCTCGGCGTCGCCCGTTTTGTCACGCGCGATGATCGCGTCACGGGCGGAAAACAGGATTGTCCGATTGAACAGGTGCCCCGCTTCGCGGTTGATGCGGCGGAGCACTTTCTGGCGGTCTTTCAGATCCAGTGCGTCCGCGCGCGTGACCAACAGAAGCGAGTTGTGCTGAAGCCGTTCCGGCAACGAAACCCACGTGGCGCGTTCGGTCTCGCGCCAGGCCTGCGTCGAGTGCGTACACCATAGCACCCCGTTGGCTTGACCTACCGCACGGCGCCAGACATCGGCCTGAATTTTGGGGTCCGAAATGCCGGGCGTGTCGATCAGGTCGACGGCCTCGAGAATGTCCGCTTCAAGATAGATGCGGATGAACTGCGCGTCGTTGACGCCCACCTTGTCCAATTCGTCCAAACCAATCGGAGAAGTGGTCCCGTCATGGCGCTGGACGTAAGCCGGTTTGTTGCCCCAACTGAACCAGACCGGCGGCAGCTGGGTGGCCGTCACCTGCGTCGGTAGGGCCTGCTTGCGCAGCAGGAAGTTCATGAGCGTGGACTTTCCGGCGCTGAACTCTCCCATCAGCGCAAAAACCGGTTTGCGGCGGGACCACTGCTCGATGCGTTCCCATGCCCGAGGAGAGACGAAGCGGATTTGTGAATCTTTTGCCATGGCTTTCTTACGCTGCTTCGTTGCTGAGGTCTTTGAGGATGTCGCCGAGGATTTCGTCACGTGACTTCTTCGGCTCGAGCCCGGCCATCAGGTCCGGGGCGGTCCCCGGTGCCTTTTCGGCGGATTGCGAGATGCTCAGAAGGGTTTCCTGCTGCTCGCGCATGAAATCCGACAGGACGGCCCGAACATTTTCCAGAACGGCTGCGATCTGGGTTTCTTCGAGATCCTTGGTGATCGAATTGGCTTCTGATGCGATCAGGCGGGTGTAGTCCGCCGCATAGGCTTCAAACCCTTTCCGGCGTTGCCACCAGCGACGCCACCATGTGCTTTGAAGGTCCAGCGCGATCGTTCTGCCAATGCCCAATGGCGGCGGTACGCGCGGCACAATGGGCGCCTCGATGCTGAATTCGCCCAAGTGGTTACCCAGAAGCTTCTGATACAGGGCCTCGACATCCGCTGCGGCTGCGGAATACAGCGCGCTGGCGTCCTTGCGCATTGCGCGGGCAAAGCTGAAATAGGCGGCCTTCTGAAGGGTACGAAGCCCGGCCGGGTCGTATTGCCAGGTGCCCTGTTCGCCGTTCTGCTCGAGATGCGCGATCAACGAGTCCGTTGCACGTTTGACGAAGTTTGCCTCGGCCGAAGCCAGACGTTCCAACACCTTGTCGCGCAGGGACGTCGTCAGGGCGGCAGCTTTCTTGTCATATTCGGCCGCGACGGTGGCGATCGCATCTTCGGGTGACACGCCGTCAAGATCGCGAACAACGCCGTCTCCGCCCGACAGGCTCTTGGCGACCGAGGTGGCGCGAATCTGACTTGCGATGTTGCGGGCGCGGTGACGGACACGGTCCAAAAGACGCGTTCCTGCGCCTTGGGCGATACGTTCGTTCATGGCCAACAGCAGGTCAGGCAGACCAGAAAGGGCCCAGATCTTGTCCAGCGATGCGGCCTGGTCGCCAAAGCCGGCGGCCAAATAGAACGTGTTGAGGGCCTGGCGGGAATCGTCGGTGAGAATATCCGGGTTGCCGGTCAGCGCGGCCTCGGCCCACAACGCACTGCCGAAAACAACGCTGGTGCTTGTGTCGATTCCGTTTTGCTTGAGTGTATCCTGAATTCGGTCGCGAATTTCGGGGACTTGCTTGACCGGGTCGGTCAGCTCGTCGATCCGGTTGACGAACAGGACGATCTGCCGGTTCTCGAACTGCGCGATGATCCGCATCAGCGCCATGTCCATAGTGGTCAGCGCCTGGCTTGCCGCCAGAACCACGACGCAGACCTCCGATCCGCGCAGGCTGCGCAGAGTGATCTGTTCGCGCACCATGAACGTGTCGTTGACGCCCGGCGTGTCGCACAATTTCAGCGCGATCGGGTACTGCGGAATGTCCATGTACAATTCCGCGGCTTTGGTCACGTCGGCGAACCGGCCCGTTTTCGGGTTGATGTCCGGATCGTCTTCGTCACCCAGGCAGACATAGCGCTGGATCAGCTCTTCGTCGAAGTAATCGTATTGGTGGCTTTGGCCCAGGATCAGGTCAAAATGCTTGCCAAGGCGTTCCTCGGACTTGGCCTTCATCTGCGCGATCTGACGGCGGATGTCCTCCATCTCGTCGTCGGCGCCTGCGCGATTGGCCAGTTCGCCCAAACGGCCACCGCCGACCATAAGATTGTCCCATTCTTCCTGCTCGAAGAAGGTGAACTTGGATCTGTATTCACCGGGCATGCGGGTGTTGATGTTCAGCGTGGTCACGACCGAGGTCCACGGGTTCACATCCGACGGCAGCAGACCGGGCCGACCGGCCAGAATGTTGACGATCGAAGATTTGCCCGCCTTCACCTGGCCGACGAAAGTGACGCTGGCGGTGAAGTTTTCCATACGGGTCTTGAGCGTGGCCAGCCGCGCAGTCGAGCGCGCATCCGCCACCTCTGTCAGTTGGTCGATCTGTGTCGTCAGTGCGGACATGGCTTCCGACATCGGCGCCAATGCCTCGTTTCCTACAGACAAAAGGTGGTCGTTGCGGGCCATGTTCAGCCTCCGGTTCCGGTTGCAGCGATTTGGGTATGCCCGGATTCCGTCAAACTGGCAGGCGCCATGCCTGAAAAGCTGTCGATCCGGGCGATCAGTTCGAGAGCGTTGCCCAGCATCTCGGCCTCGGTTCCGGGCGAGATGGTATCGAAGGCGCGCGAATCGGCCAGCACTTCGATCGAGCTGAACCGGGTTCCATTGTCCAGGCGCGCGACCCGACGTCCGGTCGGAAACCCATTTGATTTGGCCGATGGAAGGGGCATTCGCGCATTTGCCAACAGGTATTCGTTGCCCTCATGCGTCTTCAGGGCAATGCCGAAACCTGTGTTCGGGAATTGCTGGTTGAGGTTTTTGAGCTCGCCGACAAAGCTTTCTCTTGCAAGAAAGACGACGTCTTGCTCGGTGGCAGCGGAGTTGATCTGTTCGGTCACGACTGAGACCCTTGTACTGGAGTTGAGCAAAAAACTCGTACGGTGCCGGAAAGGCGAAAAAGACTCATTAACTCCTTGGTAGACAGAATTACCTTCATCACGGTGTTATTTTGACGTGATTGAGATATTTTGGCGTTTGAAATGTGGCGCAATTATGGTGGCCGTTGCATGACAATGCCGCAACTTCAGGGTGTAATAATCAAAATAGACAGGACCGCCGGGTTTGAAACCGGGGTGTGTTTCGGCGTGCGATTTGGTTTGTCGTGATGAATTCGACTGACGGTTAGTGTTTTGTAAAATATATGAAAAATGGAAAACCAGATCAGAGGATGAGTTCACGCCACGGCAGAAGGCGGAGGGACCGAATTGCTATTGGTTCAGTGCGAGGTTGATAAGGGTGGTCGAGACGTCCCAATGTGATCCACAACGTCAGCGAGAATTTAGCAATTTTTGAAAATTTGGGAATGTGTCCAAAAACAGAACAATTATGGCGCTTTGTTTCGCTCCGAAAACGACGGGTTTCCGCGTCAAGAAATCCATTTGGCGATAAAAATAAACCGGGAATCCGGATGCCAAACATTCTGGCGCCGTTGCGCGGGTCGATCTTCCCCTCGCCTAGGTCATTTCCATTGTTTCCGAACGGGGGTCAATATTCCGCCGCAGACGGCAAGATTTCCTCTCGCGCTTGTCCAAAAGGTTTGTTATCAGCCCTTCCATTCGGCGCGTCGGCGCCGTGTTGCGGGTGTGGCGAAATTGGTAGACGCACCAGATTTAGGTTCTGGCGCCGCAAGGCGTGGGGGTTCAAGTCCCTCCACCCGCACCATTTTATTTCTTACCGATCATGCTGCGTGGGCGGATGCTAAGGCGCTACAAAGACGCCGCCGCGCGGCTGGCCTGGTCATAGTGGCCGGACAGGGCCCGCAGATCGCGGGCCAGGTCCCTCAGATCCGGGCCCGACAGGTCGGTGGCTGACAGCCCTTCCAGCAGGCATTGCTGGCGAACTTTCCGGTAGGCGTCGCATAGCTCCACTCCCTCGGGCGAGGTGCGGTAGAACACCTCTTTCCCACGCTTTTCCGACGTCAGAAGCCCAGCCTTCAGCAGTTTCCGCAGGGCGTAATTCACGGTGTGGCTGTCCTCGATGTTCAGAAGAAAGCAGATGTCGGTCAGGCGCTTGTCGCGTCCGCGGTGGTTGACGTTGTGCAGGATCAGGATGTCGAGCGGTCCCAGATCGGCCTGCCCGGCTGCGGCCATGCAACGGGTCATCCAGCGTGAGAACGCATTATAGACAATGATCAGGCCGAATTCGAGTTCGGAAAGTTCCCAGCCTTCGCCCTCGGCCAAGTGGCGAGAGGAAACGATGCGGCGTGTGTCGGGGGAAGAATCGGTCATATTGCGGCCTTTTGATCTGCAAAACGCTGAGAAATTATCAGTGTTTTGGCATGAAGGGCGTGTGTTTTCAACGTGCTGACCTTTGGACTCTGCAGTGTTTTGGTCAAAACGATAACAAAACGTTGACAAATCGCAAACGTTGAGTCAGCTTCTGCGCCAGTACTCAAGCAGGGAGAGCCAAAATGAAACTGATGAAGATTGCCGGTGGCGCGGTTGCCGCGCTGGCCGGGTTGGCCATGCAGGTGCAGGCCGAGACCTGGGACATGCCGACGCCCTATCCGGACGCCACCTTCCATACCGTGAACATCCACGACTTCGCCAAGGACGTGACCGCGGCCACAGACGGCGCCCTTGAAATCAAGGTCCATTCCGCAGGTTCGCTGTTCAAGCACCCCGAGATCAGCAAGGCAGTCCGCAGCGGCCAGGTGCCCGTCGGAGAGTTTTTTCTGTCGTTGCTGGCCAATGACAACCCGGCCTTCGGCGCAGACTCGCTGCCGTTCCTGGCCACCAACTATGACGACGCCCAAAAGCTGTGGGCGGCACAGAAAGACGTGATCAACGGTCTGCTGGACGAGCAAGGCATGATGGTGCTGTACGCGGTGCCGTGGCCGCCGCAGGGCCTGTACACCACCAAGGAAATCAACAGCGTGGATGACCTGGCGGGCCTGAAGTTCCGCACCTACAACGCCACGCTGGAAGAATTCGCGAACCTGGCGGGCGCCGCGCCCACGCAGGTCGAGGTTCCGGATATTCCGCAGGCCTTCAGCACCGGCCGGGTCGAGGCGATGATCACCTCGCCCTCGACCGGGGTGAATTCGAAGGCGTGGGACTTTCTGACCCACTACACCGACATCCAGGCTTGGATTCCCAAAAACGTGGTCGTGGTGAACAAGCGCGCCTTCCGCCGTCTGGATGACGCGACCCAGGCCGCCGTTCTCGAGGCTGCCGCCGCCGCCGAAGCCCGCGGCTGGGAAATGAGCCAGGCCGAGACCGCCAAGCAGACCGCAGTTCTGCAGGAAAACGGCATCACCGTGGTACAGCCATCCGAAGAGTTGATGGCTGGCCTGCGTGAAATCGGCGCGCAGATGCTCGAAAACTGGAAGGCCAACGCCGGCGAGGACGGTGCCGCGTTGCTGCAGGCCTATCAGCAGTAAACGACCCGAACCGGCCGGGCGCCAAACGCCCGGCCGGGTTCGACAACAAGGGGAGGGGATGGCGATGCTGCGGCGCAGTCTTGATTTCATCTATCGTGCGGCCGGCGGATTGGCGGCGCTGTTCATTCTGGCCATCGTCGTGCTGGTCTTTGCGCAGGTCGGGCTGAACCTGGCCGACAAGATCTGGGCCGCGCTGACCGGGCGGGGCGTGGGTCTGACCATCCCGTCCTATGCCGATTTCACCGGATTCTTTCTGGCCGCATCCAGCTTTCTGGCGCTGGCCTATACGCTGCGCGCCGGCGGGCATATCCGGGTGACGCTGCTGATCGGGCGAATGCCCAAGGGACCGCGCCGCCTGACCGAGATCTGCGTGGTGACGGTTGCCCTTGCCATGAGCGCCTATGCCACTTGGTATCTGGGCCTGCTAGTTCTGGAGTCGCTGGAATATGGTGACCGCAGCCCGGGCATGGTCTCGGTGCCGTTGTGGATCGTGCAGATGCCGGTCCTGCTGGGACTGGCCATCCTGACTCTTGCCCTTGTCGACGAACTTGTCGGTCTGCTGGCGGGCCACGCGCCCAGCTGGGACGGCAAGGGCGAAAACCTTCTGAGCGAATAGGGCCAGCAGATGTCGATTGCCACGCTTTCCATCATTCTTCTTGTTCTGTTGTTCGCCTTTCTGGGGTCGGGCTTGTGGGTGGCGTTTTCGCTGCTGGGGGTCGGGATCACGGCGATGGCGCTGTTCTCCGATGCGCCGCTGGGGCTGGTCATGGCGACCACCTTGTGGGGGCACAGCAATTCCTGGGCGCTGGCAGCGCTTCCGCTGTTCATCTGGATGGGCGAGATTCTATTCCGCTCGCGCCTGTCCGAGGACATGTTCACCGGCTTGTCGCCTTGGATGAACCGGCTGCCGGGGCAGTTGCTGCATGTGAACGTCTTTGCCTGCGGGATCTTTGCGGCTGTGTCCGGGTCGTCGGCGGCCACCGCGGCCACGATCGGCAAGCTGTCGATCCCGGAACTCTCGCGCCGCGGCTATCCCGAGAAGATGATCATCGGCACGCTGGCCGGCTCGGCCACGCTGGGCCTGCTGATCCCGCCGTCGATCATCCTGATCGTCTATGGCGTGGCGACCGAGCAATCCATCGCCCGTCTGTTCGTGGCCGGAGTTCTGCCGGGACTGCTGCTGGTGGGGCTGTTCGTGGGCTATGTCGCAATCTGGGCGCTGATCAACCGCGCCAACCTGCCCACCGAGGACATCCGCGCGAGTTTCGCGGAAAAACTGCGTCGCTCGCGCCGACTGGTGCCGGTGATCCTGCTGATCGTCGGTGTGATCGGCTCGATCTATGCCGGGATAGCCTCGCCCACCGATGCGGCCGCCGTGGGCGTGGTGCTGGCGCTGCTGCTGTCCTGGCGCGAGGGCACCTTGACCCGCGCCAGCTTCGTCGACGGGCTGATGGGGGCCACGGTGACCTCGTGCATGATCGCCTTCATCCTTGCTGGGGCCTCGTTCCTGACCGTGGCGATGGGCTTCACCGGCATTCCTCGCGTGCTGGCGGAATGGATCGGGTCGCTGGGCCTGTCCACTTTCACTCTGCTGGCGGCGCTGACCGTGTTCTTCGTGATCATGGGGTGTTTTCTGGACGGGATCTCGGTCGTGGTGCTGACGGCTTCGGTCATCATGCCGATGGTGATGCAGGCGGGTATTGACCCGCTGTGGTTCGGGATCTTCCTGGTGATCGTGGTCGAGATGTCGCAGATCACCCCACCCGTCGGTTTCAACCTGTTCGTGCTGCAATCGCTGACCGGGCGCGACATCCTGCGGGTGGCCCATGCGGCGCTGCCGTTTTTCTTCCTGATGATCGTGGCGCTGGCGATCATCGTGGTGTTCCCCGGCATCGTGACCTTTCTGCCGAACCAGATGTGACAGGGGCGATGCAGGATTTTCCGATCATACGAACCGCCGGGGTGGACGGGCTGTTGATCAGCTTTGCCGCCGCACTCAGCGAACCGGCCAACCGGGCTGCGCTCGCCTTTCGCGCCGCGCTCGAGTCGGAGGGCTGGGCGGGGGTTGAGGAAACCTCGTCCTCGCTGGTCTCGGCCTACGTACGGTTCGATCCGCTGCATCTGACGCATGCCGCGTTGCACCGGCAGGTGCAGGCGCTGCTGGACCAGCGCGACTGGTACGCGGCCGACCTGCCCGGCGGGCGCAGGTTCTGGCGGGTGCCCACCGTCTTTGGCACGGATCTGGCGCCGCAGTTGGGGCAGGCGGCGCAGGCGGCGGGCCTGTCCGAGGCCGAGGCGATTCGGTCGCTGTCCGAAGCGCGGGTGCGTGTGCAGACCATCGGCTTTGCCCCCGGTCAGCCTTATCTGGGTGAATTGCCGCCCGCCTGGGACATCCCCCGGCAAAAGGAATTGACCCCGCGCGTACCCGAAGGTGCGCTGGTGGTGGCGCTGCGGCAGCTTGTGCTGTTCTCGGTCACCACGCCGACCGGATGGCAGCATGTGGGCCAGACCGCCATCCGTCTGTTCCAGCCCGATATGCAAGAACCATTCCTGCTGCGCCCCGGGGACGAGGTGCAGTTCAGCCCCACCGACCCGGAATCGCTGGCGCGGATGCGCAGCGATCCGCGCGGCGGCGCCAGTTGCGAGGCGCTGGCATGAGCGCGCATCTGACCATATTGCGCGCCGGGCCCGGCCTGACGTTGCAGGACATGGGGCGGCCCGGATATCTGGACATGGGCCTGTCGCGCGGTGGTGCGGTGGACCGACTTGCATCGGCCGAAGGCGCGGCGTTGCTGGGACAGCCGGACGACCTAGCCGCCGTGGAAATGGCTGGCATGGGCGGCGAATTCCAGGCCGATCAGGATCTGCGCATTGCCCTGACGGGCGCGCGGATGCGGGCGCAGATCAACGGCGCGACGGCGGTCTGGAATGCCTCGCACCTGCTGCCTGCGGGCGCCCGGCTCAGCATCGGTCCGGCCGTGGCCGGCAGCTATGGGTATCTCAGCATCGGCGGCGGGGTGCAGGGCGATCCGGTTCTTGGCGCCTGTTCGGCGCATCTGACGGCGGGGATCGGAGCCGTGCTGAAGGCGGGCGACCGCCTGGCGATCGGCCAGGACGCGGGCGGTGCAACCGGCATGACCTTTGACCCCGAGGACCGGTTCTTGGGCGGGGAGATCCGAATCGTGGCCAGTTTCCAGACCGACCTGTTCGCCGCCGACGTTCTGGAGCGGCTGCAAACCACCGCCTTTCGCCGGGACGCGCGCGCCAACCGCATGGGCGTGCGGCTGGAAAGCGACGGACCGGGCTTTCATGTCTCGGGCGGGCGCAGCGTGCTGTCGGAAACTATCGTACCGGGTGATATCCAGGTCACCGGCGACGGCACGCCCTTCGTGCTGTTGGCCGAGTGTCAGACCACCGGCGGCTATCCCCGCATCGGCACCGTTCTGCCCTGCGACCTGCCCAAGTTGGCGCAGGCCCCGGCCGGGGCCGACCTGCGGTTCCGCTTCGTGTCACTGGACGAGGCGGTGGCCGCTGAGCGCGCCGCGGCGCAAGCCCGCGCCGCGCTACCCAGGGCGCTACGCCCGCTGATCCGCGATCCGCGCAGCATGTCCGACCTGCTATCCTATCAACTGATCAGCGGCGCCATCGCCCGCGAAGAGGACGTTTTGTAGAAAAGGAGCCTGTGCCATGGCACTTCAAGTCGATCTGAACGCCGATATGGGCGAAAGCTTTGGCCCCTGGAAAATGGGCGATGACGCGGCGCTGCTGAAGATCGTGACGTCGGCCAACGTGGCCTGCGGGTTTCATGCGGGCGACTGGGACGTGATGGCCACGACGATGGCGCAGGCGGTCGAAAACGGCGTGGGCATCGGCGCGCATCCCGGCTTTGCCGATCTGCACGGCTTTGGGCGTCAGCGGATGCACTATCCCCTGCCGTCGCTGCAGAACCTGATCCGCTATCAGGTCGGCGCGGCGCAGGCGATGGCACGGGCGGCCGGCGGGCAGGTGCGTCATCTGAAACTGCACGGTGCGCTGGCCAACATGGCGTCCGAGGATCAGGCGATGGCGCGGGCATGCTACGAGGCCGCGTTGTCGGTGGCTCCGGATCTGATCATCATGGTTCTGGCCGGAACCGCCCAGCAACGCGCCGCGCGCGAACTGGGCTGTCCGGTGGCCTGCGAGATCTTTGCCGATCGCGCCTACAACGACGACGCCACGCTGGTTGATCGCAGTCTGCCCGGCGCGGTGATCCACGACCCTGACCGGGCCGCCGCGCGCATGATCGAGATGGTCAAGGCCGGGGCGATCATCACCGAAAGAGGCAAGCATATCCCGACCCGCATCGACACGATCTGCCTGCATGGAGACACGCCCACGGCGGTGTCGATTGCGGCCGGTGTCCGCCGTGCCCTTCAGGAGAGCGGGGTGGAGCTCAAGCAGTTCGCCGGTGGCCCTGCCTAGGTTTTTCGATTGACGCGGCTGTTCAATGCGTCTCGCGTTCGATGACGCTGGGGTCCAAAAAGATACTCTCTTCGGGACGTCCGGGATCGACGAGCCTACGCTCCAGCAACGCGATGATCGCGTCAACGGCGGCGTCGATGGGGTTCCGGACTGTTGTCAGGCGGAATGTTGGCCATTTCGCCATGGCGATGTCGTCGAAACCAACAATCGCCAAATCGCCGGGTACGTTCAGAGACAGATCGCGCGCAGCCGATAGCGCCCCGATCGCCGTGGCGTCATTGGCGCAGACAAGCGCATCCAGAGAGGCGCGGGACAACAGACTGCGCGCGGCGCCGTATCCGCTGTCGACCGAGTAATCAGTCGGGTGTTCGGCCACGAGGTCAAGCCCCGCCCGATCCAGCGCCTGGAGGACCCCGGCGCGGCGCCGCGAAGACGAGTAGAACTCCTCGGGTCCGCTGAGAAACCCGAACCGCCGCCGCCCCCGGCTGATCAGCAAGTCGGTGATCATGGTCATGCCATCGGTATTGCGGCAGCAGACATTGTCGACACGGGGCCCTTGAACGGGACGGCCTGACGAGATCATCGGGATGCCGAACCGCGCACATCTGTCGACGATCTCTTCGGACATGCTGCCGCCGCGCAGAATCAATGCGTCCAACGGATAGCGCAGCAGCTCTCGCAGCGCCTGATCCGTGTTGGCGCCGGTTCGGTCGATCAGAATGGGCCATTTCTTCAACCCGCTCAGGGCCTGGGCCAGTTCACCTACAAAGGCCGAGTCGTAGGGGCTGCGCATGTTGCCGACGAAGACGGCGACCAAATTTGATTGCCCGGCCTTGAGGCCAGCGGCCAGGGCATTCGGCTGATACCCGGTATCGGCTGCGATCTTGAGGATCCGTCTACGCTTCTCGGAATCGACATAGGCACCGGGCGTGAAAGCGCGCGAAACAGCTGAACGCGAGACGCCCGCAAGGTCCGCAACGGTCTGGGCCGTTGCGCGCCGGGGGCGTTTTGCGTCCTTGTTTCTCTCGCTACACATGCGGTTTGCGTTTCGCCTGTTCAGAGGGTTTCAACATTCTTGCAATGAATCGAATCTTTCATCAAACTGTCACGGTTGGAAGCTAGTGAACACGTGTGCACATTTTGCGAAAGGTGTCAGCCTTTTTCTGGATGTGAAATATGTCATCGGGGAAAATACCCCATAGTTTCCAGGGCTTTGGCCCGCCCGTAGGGGCGCAACATGAATCGGAGGAACTACATGATAAACGTCAAAACAGGTGCTGCTGCTGCCGCGTTCGCGATGATAGCGAATACGGTCTCGGCCGAAGTCGAGATTACGTGGTGGCACGCCATGGGAGGAGCCCTGGGTGACACCGTCAACCAGATTGCCGAGGATTTCAACGCGTCCCAGGACGACTACAAGATCACGCCGGTTTTCAAGGGCACATATGAAGAGACCCTGACCGCCGGCATCGCCGCATTCCGTGCGGGTGAACAGCCCAACGTCCTGCAGGTATTCGACGCCGGCGCCGCCACCGTGATTGGCGCTAAGGGCGCGACCGTTCCGGTTCAGGACCTGCTGGAGCAGAACGGCGTTGCGTTCGACATCGAGGACTATATCTCGGGCGTTCGCTACTTCTATGCCGACAGCGACGGCAAGATGATCGGGATGCCGTTTAACTCGTCCTCGCCCATCATGTATTACAACGTCGATGCGCTGGAAAAAGCGGGTGTGACGCCGCCGAATACCTGGGAAGAGTTCCAGACCGTGACGGCGCCGGCGCTGAAAGAGGCCGGTTATATCGGCCTGTCGCAGTCGCATCTGCCCTGGATCTTCACCGAGAACTTCCATTCGCGCCACGACCTGCCGTTTGCCACCAACGACAACGGCTATGAAGGCGCTGACGGCACCAAGATTCTTGTCAACAACGACGCGATCAAGGCACACTTCAGCGCCGTCAAAGACTGGAAGGACAACGGGTTCTTCGAATGGTATGGCACCGGCTGGAGCGACAACCAGACCCCGTTCGAAGAAGGCAAGGTTGCCATCTGGCTGGGCTCGTCCGGTTCGTTCGGCGGCCTGTCCAAGAAGGACCTGCCGTTCGAGTTTTCGGCCACCTTCCTGCCCTATTGGGAAGCTGTGACCAAAGAACCCAAGCAGACCTTCATCGGTGGCGCGGCCCTGTTCGCGATGGCCGGCAAGAGCGACGAGGAAAACAAGGCCACCGCGGCATTCTTCGAGTTCCTGACCAAGCCCGAAACCCAGTACATGTGGCACCGCGAGACCGGCTATGTTCCGATCACCACCGCCGCCTATGAAATGGCGAAGGGCGATGGTCACTATGACCGTGCTCCGGCCGCCGAAGTCGGCATCAAGCAGCTGTCGCTGCCTGCTGGTGAAAACACCAAGGGCTATCGCATGGGCTTCTACGTCCAGATCCGCGACGTGATGAACCGCGAATATGGCCGCATCCTGACGGGTGAAACCTCGGTCGAGGACGCCTTCAAGGCAATCGAGGACGAAGCCAACGGTCTGCTCGAGCGTTTCGCAAAGACCCAGAGCTGATCCCACTCGCCAAGAAACGGGCGGTCGCAGAAGTGCGACCGTCCTCCCTTTTTCGGAGTTTTCATGAAACGCGCTGGTTTTTCCACTCGCTGGCTGCCGGTTCTTCTGCTGTTGCCGCAGCTGTTGATCATCGCGGTCTTTTTCTACTGGCCTGCCGCTCACGCGGTGCAGTCTTCGTTCTTCCTTCAGGATCCGTTCGGGTTTGGGTCGACCTTCGTCGGGCTGGACAACTACAGCGACCTTGCCGGGAATTCCGAGTATCTCAGCATTGCCTGGTTCACGGTGATCTTCACCGTTCTGGTCACGTTCTTTTCGCTGTCGATCGCGTTGTTGCTGGCCGTGAAGGCCGACAATGTGCTGCGCGGCGCCAAGACCTATCGCACGCTGCTGATGTGGGTTTACGCCGTGGCGCCGCCGGTGGCGGGTTTCATCGGCCTGATCCTGTTCAACCAGAGCTGGGGGCCATTGACCGAACTGGCGCGCTCGATCGGGTGGGATTTCAAACTGGGCGTGAATTTCAATGACACCGCCACGGCGATGGTTATCGTTTCGGTCTGGAAACAGGTTCCGGTGAATTTCATCTTCTTTCTGTCTGGCCTGCAATCGATCCCGCGATCGGTGCGCGAGGCGGCTTTGATCGACAACCGCTCATCCACGGGCCGGTTCTGGGACGTGACTTTCCCCCTGCTGGCGCCGACCGGGTTTTTCCTGCTGATCATCAATATCACCTACGCATTGTTTGATACTTTCGGTGTGATCGACACGATGGTGAAGGGTGAGCCGGGCAACAACCCGATGACGTTGGTCTACAAGGTCTATGTGGACGGCTTCCGCGGCAACGACCTGGGTGGCAGCTCGGCGCAGTCGGTCGTTCTGATGGTTCTGGTTCTGGCCCTGACGGTGTTCCAGTTCCGGCTGGTCGAGCGCCGCATCCACTACACGTAAGGAGGGCAGACAATGACCGAAGCACATACCCCTGCGATGGCGTCCGCCACTTCACCCACCCAAACGCGAAAGCGCGGCATCCGACTGTCCACGATCCTTGATCACACGATCCTGATCGTCGGATCGTTGTTCATGATGCTGCCGCTGCTGATGATCTTCCAGATGACGACCGTTCCGGATGTCGAGGTGATCAAAACCGGACCCAGCCTGACGATCGGGGACGAACTTGGC
>NZ_JBXWSK010000066.1:0-18404 GCF_059613385.1 Ruegeria sp. BHSA162 | reverse complement strand
GTCGAAACCCGGTTTGGCGCACAGGAAGTACACTGTGACTGGGGATTTCGTAAGGAAGACCAGGATTGTGTTGCGATTAGTGTCCCCAGCAACGGCCGCCTGACTGACAAAAACAGCGCGGATGGTTGGGTGTGCCTCAGAGGTTTCAGAGAAACGGAGAGCGGTTGCGAACCGGTGGCAATTCCACAGCATGCATACCTTGCACCTGCAACCTACTCTGGATGGAAATGTGAACGTGGCTTTCGCTCAAACCAGGACAGGTGCGTTGCGATCCTTGTCCCTTCAAATGCTCACTTGAATCGGAGAGGTGACGGTTGGGAATGCAATCGGCCGTACACACGACAGAATGACAAGTGCACCGAAACTGTGCCGCGACAATAGGTTAATGGAAACCAATACCGCCTGAAATATCCGGAAGGACCAAGCCGTGAACCATAACTCGATTGACGAAAATCTGGGTAAAAGGCTCCAAGCCGAAAGGGCTCGTCGCAGATCCTACGGGATTAAAACATCTATTGCGTTAGCAGTGTGTGTTGCGGCCATAATTGTGGTGGTGTTTCTCTGATGCGTAAAAGCACCCCTCAGGTTAGCCTCCGGCACCCAATATCGGCAATTCGCGACCTAGAACAAAGAGCATTTCAGGACCGCAGTGTTCGTAAGTCGCGGAACGCTGACGTAGCCGGTGTGATTGAGGAAGAGTTTGGCAAGTACTTGATTAAGGCTGGCATTCTGAGCGGTAACAGCGTTGCGCGCGCATTCCCCAAGCCACCAGCTAAAACGCAGGCAATGATTGCCGATGCAGTCGGTGAAACACCGGCATTGGCCATTGAAACCTTAAAAGAAATTCTCGAAGAACGAGACAGGAAACGTAGCGGTCAACGCCGTTTGGAGGGAAACTCCGGCACCCTCGTTCCCAGTGAAAGAGAATATGCCGAAGCATTGCGACAGATCAGGCTCACCCCTGCGCAGGTCACAATGCTCAAAGCACTTACTATCGCTGGTAAGGAAGGTCTGACCATTGGTCACTTGTCACAGGCAGCCGGTTACAAATCGCGCGAGGCGTCCGTCAAGGTATTCAAGAAAATCGGGTTTTTGATCGCAGAATATCTGGAACTCGAACTTCCCGAAGGCGGGTCTGCTCAAAATGATGGCGCTGCTCAAGTCCTGGCATTTTCTCACGTCGAAAATGACGATAAACCAGCTACTTGGATCATGCATCAGGAACTGCGCGACGCCGTGCGTTCTATTCTATGACGAAAAACCAAGCACCTAAATACGAAGAGAGTTCCTGACCGCTCCAAATGCACGAAAGGTTGCACACATAGCTTATGCTGGAGAAAAAATCATACCCGCTCGACCTGATCTATGTACCTGTGAAACGTGCAAAAACACTTGATCAGCAAAAAGTCCTGTCGCTGGCCGAAGATATCCTGAAGAACGGCCAGAAAACCCCGATTCAGATACGCGCGGACAACAAAAGGTTCGTACTGATTGAAGGCCTTCACCGACTAGAGGCCATTCGCGCCCTCGGCGGTGATACTGTCGAAGCCTTTTTGGTGCGCGCCAGATTACACTAGACTCTTGTTGGGATTGGCGTTCGACAAAGCCTGAGAAAACGTCAGCAGGCGCTGACTTTCTTCATCCCAAAGATGCAATCGTGCGCAATGAAGGCTCTCATATAGAGTAATACGCTGGCAATTTTCCAACTCGGAATGGTCACGCAAAACCTCGTTTAGCCGATAAAACGGTATGCGGCTGGCAAGGTGGTGAACATGGTGCACACCGATATTGGCAGAGAACCACCGCAGGATGCCTGGCAGGGCGTAGTGAGAACTTCCATAGAATGCGGCGTTCTGAAGATTCCACACTTCTTCCCGCTCCCAAGTCGTGTGTTCAAACTGGTGTTGAATATAGAATAGCCAAATACCAATCGATGCGGCGACGATCATGGTTGGAAGGAATACAAAAACCAGTACATCCAGGCCTCCGGTCCAAAAAATCAGAGCCAGGACCACTGCAATCGCGGCGTTTGTTCCCATAGCACTTGCCCAATTCAGCCAGCCTGACCGCATGAAACCAAAGGGCAAGCGATTTTGAAAAAAGAACGTGTAGACCGGTACTATACAGAACAGGAAGAAGGCGTTCCGGATTAACCTGTAAGCGGCACGCCCGAACCAATTCCGTTTCAGGTATTCCTCAATGGTCAATGTAGGAATGTCACCCATACCACGCCGATCAAGGTTACCGGTTGAGGCATGGTGAATCGCATGGCTTTGCCGCCAGACGTCATAGGGTGTCAGGGCGAGAACACCCAGAACCCGGCCGGTCCAATTGCAAACGGTGCGGCTTCTAAAGAAAGATCCGTGACCACAATCATGCATGATGATGAAGATACGCACCAGAAATGCGGCGTTCAGGATGGCCAATAGAACAGTGACCCAGATACTAAGGGATAGCGCAAACCACGCTGCGCCCCATAGCGCGAAAAAGGGGATGACAGTGATTGTCAGTTCAATAACGCTACACTTCGTATCGGGCACACGGTATTGCGCGAGCGCCCGGGTCAATTCCTGCTGTTGCAACTGACTTGTTCTCCAAGGGCTTTTAGCAGCCCATTGTGCAAACGGGCACCCCATAAGGGTGCCCGTAAAAGGTCAGGCCAGTGCCAGATTGGCGGCGCTGTCGCGCCCGTCACGGCCAGCTTCGACGTCAAAAGTGACCTTCTGGCCGTCCTTCAATTCGCTGATGCCGGAACGCTCAAGTGCTGAGATGTGCACGAACACATCGCGCTTGCCATCTTCAGGTTCGATAAAGCCAAAACCTTTGGTCGAGTTGAACCATTTTACTGTGCCATTTGCCATGGTGGAAGTCTCCTAATACTTGCCGCCCGCATTATTGCGGCGACTCGGCGTGGTCGGTCTGAATCGAAAGACTGAACGCCGAGTTTGGGAGACAGCAGGTCGAAAAAGAAAAACGTAAGCCCTGTGTATATGGACTTCGAGTACACACGATACAAGCCTTGATACAACGGAAAGCAACAGAAGATCTAAGTCTGCCCAGCCCAATTTGGGACAAAGATAAGCAGAACCATTGCTCTGTGGTTCGGAAATCAGAGGTCGGCTTCCGATAAAACCTGCCGAATGCGTATGCAGCAAATTGATTGCTCAGGCACGGCAGGTAGGGCTCACTGTCCGAAATCGCCGCGTGCTTCAAGAACACCGCGGCAAGGCACAAATGTTCATTGAGTGATTGAAACATTGCTAAATCAACGAGTTGACCTCTCTAACGAACGGTAGATTCTGCGCGGCCCGAATCTTGGGTCATGCTGCGTTGGCATAGGGCGACTGCGAGCCTCAAAGTGCCATTAGTAGGTCCGTATCTGCGCAAGCATCGGGCAAGAAACGTTCCCGATGTTACAGTTGGCCGTAAGTTCATTCAGGGCGGCCTCCAATCGCTTAAGTTCGATTATCTTCATACGCACATTGGAGATATGAAGCTCGGCCAGTTCCTTAACGGATTGGCAATCCTCGCTATCACCTTCGGATAGGTTGAGAAGCACCTTTGCATCGGCAAGCGAAAAACCCATGTCTCGGCACTTCCTTAGAAAACGAAGCCGTCCAACATCGTGCGCGGAGTACATGCGTCGATTATTCGATGCCCTTTCTGGTTTCGGCACGATCCCTTCGCGTTCGTAGTAGCGGATAGTATCAATTCCGACACCGCTTTGCCGGGATGCCTCCCCAATCGCAAACATGTGAGATTTCCTGTCTTGATCCTGTAGTGGCTACAGAAGTTAAACGAGAGGTTGTTGTCTCTACAACTCCGCGCGACGTAGTCCATCAGGGAAACAGAATGCAGAAGTACCTTAGCCTCAGCTATTTGGGATCGCTATCAGCGCTTGGCGTCGCGACTTGCTGCGTTTTGCCCATGACGATGATGTTACTGGGGCTGGGTGGCAGTTGGTTGGCAATCTTTGGGAAGGTTGCCTCAGCGAGTTACTATGTGCTGACGATGTCAACGGCGCTCGTCGTGATATCATGGATGGTATCTTATCGGCGCGGTTCCTTGCCGACGTTGAAATGGTGGCTTGCAGGAACGACTCTAATCACCGGCGTGGGTTGGGTCGTTGTGTTTAACGAGGCATGGATTAACGATTACCTGATCATGCAGATGTGAGACTATGACAAAACAAACTGTAGTCCTAGAAAGCACCCTGATTTGCCCGAAGTGCGGCCACAGTGAAACCGAGCAAATGCCAACGGATGCTTGCCAGTGGTTCTATGAATGCAAGTCGTGCAAAACAGTTTTGAAGCCGTTGGAAGGCGACTGTTGTGTTTACTGTTCATATGCCACGCTCCCGTGTCCACCAATTCAGCTAGGCGATAGCTGTTGCGGATGAAGTGAAGGACGGTTTTGTTGAGCGAACTGTGAGCCGCCGCCGCGAGCATCGCTGCTATTTTCATGAATGACAGTTTTTTTGCTGCTTGGCCGCACAAGGTATTCGGCAGTTGCAGTGTCGTTACTGCTGCAAGCGCATGCAGCAATAAAATCCAGGGTACAGGTTGGGCTCGAAACAGTCATCTGACTGTTTCTGTCGGATGTCCGTTCGCCAGCGCGAAGCTGACGATAGAGCCTCAGTGAATAAGCCTCAACACATGACACGCGCCTCAGAAGAACCTGAACAAGAATCTGAATGGCGCCTATGCAGAACTAAAGAGCAGTGATTGCAAACATCGTTGGTATCCTGCTCCCGCAACCAAAACAGTCCAACAAAACACCGAACGAGCCGCCCAAGGGCGGCTTTGCTCGTTCTCCACCGCCCGTTTCGCGCCAACCCAACAATCGCCGACATACAAAAGGCATACAAAAGGAAAGAAACACGCAAAATGCGCAAGAGTTGCAGCGCGCCACCAAAAAATCTCAGCACCTGTCGAAATCTGAGAAAACCCGACGTCCTTGGGGCACGAACCTGAAAACAGGAAGGACGATAGATGGTTTTTTCAACGACACCGATTTATGCGTTGCTAGTGGCGATGATCTGGCTCGTCTTATGGTTTCGTGTCTCGGGGATGCGGTCGGCCACGGGCCAATCCATCGGCGATGGCGGCGACATGGCGCTGATGTTGCGCGTGCGCCAACATGGAAACTGCCAGGACTGGGCGACCTTCATATTGATATTGATGATGCTGGGCGAAGGGGTCTGTACATCAACGCTTTTCCTCAACGCGGCGGGCATTTTGCTGGTGATCGGACGAGCTGTGCATCCCTTCGGGTTGAAGATTGACAATGCCGGCCACCCGCTCCGCTATGTCGGTAATGGCACCAATGTCCTGGCCGCGCTGATCATGATGATCTGCATCGCAGCCCGGATATTCGGTCTTTGACCCATAACTTTTGAAAAGGATTATTGCTATGAAATACATGCTGTTGATCTACACTGACCCCGCGCAGGAACCGGCCTATGGCACCCGGGAGTTTGACGAGATGATGAGTGGCTTCTTTGCCGCCAATGAGCGGATGAAAGCGGATGGTGTTCTTTGCGATGGCGAGGGTCTGCAAGGGATCGAAACAGCAACCACCCTTCGGATCCGCTCCGGAAAAGCTGAAACCATGGACGGGCCCTATGCCGAAACGCGTGAGCATCTTGGCGGATACTATGTGGTTGACGTTGCCGACTTGGATGCGGCGTTGAAATACGCGGCGCTGATCCCGGCCGCCAACTACGGTACCATCGAGGTTCGGCCTTTGATGGACTACAATCCGGCGGGATAATCCATGAAGAATGCCGCCCCCAAAGCGATCGCAGTTGGGCATGTCATTGATGATGTGTTGCGGCGGGATCGGGGGCGGCTATTGGCCGGCCTGATCAACCGGTTGGGTGACTTCCAACTGGCCGAGGACGCACTGCAGGAGGCCGCAATCTCGGCCGTGAAACACTGGAGCCGCAGCGGAGTTCCGGACAACCCGACCGC
Organism: Ruegeria sp. BHSA162; assembly: GCF_059613385.1. Classification (NCBI taxonomy): domain Bacteria; kingdom Pseudomonadati; phylum Pseudomonadota; class Alphaproteobacteria; order Rhodobacterales; family Roseobacteraceae; genus Ruegeria; species Ruegeria sp. BHSA162. The sequence goes on along the minus strand of NZ_JBXWSK010000066.1, from coordinate 12,432 downwards.
ATGGTTGATGCGGGTTGGTCTGAACAAGGGCATCGATCGCATTCGAGCGCAACATAGGGAAGGTCGGAAAACAGCAGCCCTGGCCGTAACCCTGCCCGACTCCGTGACGGACGACCTGCCTGAGCAGATACCGGATGACCGGTTGCGTCTGATCTTCACCTGCTGCCACCCCGCGCTGGACCAGAAGTCACGCATCGCGCTGACCTTGCGCACGGTCTGCAACCTGACCACACGGGAGATCGCCGCAGCATTTTTGGACAACGACCAGACGATGGGCCAGCGCCTGTCCCGAGCCAAGGCCAAGATTCGCGCCAAGGGGATTGGGTACTCCGTTCCCGATCCGGAAATCTGGCCGGAACGTTTGGATACGGTGCTGACGACCCTCTACCTGATCTTCACCACCGGATACGTGACCGAGGATACGGGACCGCGGGATCTCTGCCACGAAGGTATCTACCTTGCGCGGGTTCTGCGAGATCTCCAACCGGGAGAGCCCGAGATCGAAGGTGCGCTGGCCCTGATGCTATTGACCGATGCCCGCCGCCCTGCGCGTATCGACGCTGATGGCGCTATGGTGCCCGTAGAGGATCAGGACCGAACACTTTGGCGGCAGGGTCAGATACGTCAGGCGCAGCGGCTCCTGCAAGCTGCGGTCGACCAGAGAAAACCGGGACCGTTTCAACTCAAGGCCGCCATTGCGGATTGCCACATGATGGCGCCGGCCCCGGATTGGTGGCAGATGTCGCTGCTGTATCAGTCCCTTTGGGCCTGCGAGCCAACCCCGGTGGTTGCCCTGAACTGGGCCGTCGTGATGGCCGAGGCAGGTCATGCCCAACTGGCCTTGGACAAGCTGGACAGCCTGCGGCCCGATCTTGACGATTTTCAGCCATGGCACGCGGCCCGCGCGCATATTCTTCAGAAGACGGGCCGCACCGCCGCGGCGGTCGCGGCCTATCGGCAGGCCATAGAAGCGGCACCGAACCTGGCGTCCAGAAAGTTTCTGCAACAAAGACTGCGGCGGCTCGCGCACTGAGGATCTGACAAGATCGCGCGCCATTGCGACGATTGCCTGGAATGGGACTCAGCTGGTGCCTTCCGTGTGGGCCAGCATTTCCTTGCCGACTCGCCGATAGTTCACGAAGGAATTGGCGCTCATGACGACAAAGAAGCTGTCCAAATCAATCATGACATAGCCCATTTCCAGAAGTTCACGGGTCAGAGCCGTGATGTCCTCCTGGTACAGCCTTCTCCGGCCACACAGTGCACGCAGCAGCTTCTGCGGGATGCGATACCGGCCCGAGGCCTTTCCTCCGAACTCCCGGGCATACAGCCCGGCCAGGGTTTCCGCGGCATTCGTGAAGTCAGACATTCTATATCTCATCCAATTTTGTCTATAGACAAAAATTTATCACCTATATAAAGGAGCGACAACCCAATTGAATGGCCAAGGCATGGACGGAAACGTAGACATTCCCTCAACCGACGAAGAGCTTTCGCTTCGGATCAAGGAAGCGGTCGAGCAGTCCAATGCGTCCGAGCTTGAGGCGCTTCTGGATTCGCTGACCAGCAGCGAAGCCCTGCGCGAAGTTCTTCAGCTGACACCGGCCGAGCGCGATACCGTTCTGGAGATCGTGCCCGTTGGACTTGCCGCGGAACTGGTCGAAGAAGCGCCAAACGAGATGGCGGTCGAGCTTGTGGAACGCCTCAAGCCCGAGCGTGCTGCAGAGATCATCGAACAGCTGGATTCGGACATTCAGGCCGACGTTATCGGCGAGTTGGATACGACGGATGCCGAGGCCATCCTGTCCGAAATGGACGCCGAAGAGGCTGCGGATGTCCGCCTGCTCAGCACATTCGATGATGACACCGCCGGCGGTCTGATGATGACCGAGGTGTTCAAGTTCCGCGACACGCAGACCGTTGGCAATGTCCTGCGCGAACTTGCTTCGGACGACGAGGATTTTGAAAGGTATCGCGGGCAGCACCCCTATATTGTTGATTCCGAGGGGCGCGCCGTGGGCGTGGTATCGCTGCGCAGCCTGCTGACCGCCAAGCGCAGCGAAAAGCTGACAAGCATCATGGTTCCACCACTGACCGTGACCGTGGATACCCCGTTGGAACAGCTGGAAGACGTGTTCAACGATCATCCTTTCCTGGGGGTGCCGGTGGTTTATGCCGACGGAGTCCTGGCCGGTGTCGTGTCCCGCACGGCGGTGGCTGAAGCCACTCTGGAACGCTCGGAAAGTGAAAGCCTCAAACGTCAGGGTGTGGTTGGCGACGAGCTGCGCTCGATGCCTTTGTCGGTGCGGTCCCGTCGCCGGCTGGCCTGGCTTGCGGCCAACATCGTGCTCAACATCATCGCGGCCAGCGTGATCTCGGCCTACGAAGAAACACTGGCCGCAGTGATTGCGCTGGCCATTTTCCTGCCGATGGTATCGGACATGAGCGGCTGTTCCGGCAACCAGGCCGTTGGCGTCACCATGCGTGAATTGAGCCTGGGGTTGGTGCGGCCGCAAGATGCCGTGCGGGTCTGGATCAAGGAGATTTCCGTCGGGGTCATCAATGGGATCGCACTGGGTATTCTGATCGGGCTGGTCGCGTGGTTCTGGAAAGGCAATCCGGCCCTGGGTCTGGTGATTGGTACTGCGCTGGCACTCAATACGATGCTGGCGGTATCCATCGGCGGTGTTGTTCCTTTGCTGCTGAAGCGGATCGGACAGGACCCGGCCGCCGCAAGTGGCCCGCTGTTGACCACGATTACGGACATGGCCGGCTTCTTCTTCGTGCTCAGCCTTGCAACCCTTCTGATGCCCTGGCTGGTGTGATTATGGCAAACGTTTCCGACAAGGGTCAGCCGCAGACGCCGAAGGTCATTGGTTGGATGGAATACATCGACCTTCCCGACCTGCCATTGAACGACATCAAGGCCAAGATCGACACTGGCGCCCGCACGTCAGCGCTGCATGCAACCGACATTCGGCGGTTTCAACGGGACGGACATCACTGGGTGTCCTTCCTGACGGAGGTGCCGGGCGGAGAAGGCATGATCCGTATCGAGGCTCCGATCAAGGAACGGCGCAACATCAAGAACACCAGCGGAATTCCTGAAAACAGGATCGTCATCCGAACCACCATCCGGTTGGGCGACGAAACCTGGCCGCTGGATCTGTCTCTGACCGATCGCACGAACATGACCTTTCAGATGATCGTAGGCCGGGCGGCGCTGAAGAACCACGCGATCGCCGTTCACACCAAGCGCGCGCATCTGTTGCGCGGCAAACCAAAACACCAGGACAAAGGGGATTTGTCATGAAGATTGCCATGCTGGCGCGCAATGCCAACCTGTACACGCACCGCCGCCTCAAGGAAGCGGCCGAGGAGCGTGGGCATCAGCTCGACATCATCGACACCCTGCGGTGCTACATGAACATCGCAACCCGTCGCCCCGAGATCTATTACAACGGCGAAAAGCTGACGGGGTATGACGCGGTGATTCCGCGGATCGGTGCCTCGGTCACCTTCTACGGAACCGCAGTGTTACGTCAGTTCGAAATGATGGGTGTTTACCCGTTGAACGAAAGCGTCGCCATCGGCCGGTCGCGCGACAAGCTGCGGTCGATGCAGTTGCTGGCCCGCGACGGTGTCGGCCTGCCCGTCACAACCTTTGCTCACGACCCCAAACAGACCGACGAGGTGCTGAGACTGGCCGGTGGCGCGCCCATCGTCATCAAGCTGCTGGAAGGGACGCAGGGCATCGGTGTCGTTCTGGCCGATACGGACCGGTCCGCCAAATCGGTTGTCGAGGCGTTCCGCGGTGCGGGTGTGAACATCCTGCTGCAGGAGTTCATCAAGGAAGCCGGAGGAACCGACATTCGGGCCATCGTGGTGGGCGGAAAGGTTGTCGCTGCGATGAAACGCACCGGCGCCGAGGGCGATTTCCGCTCGAACCTGCATCGCGGCGGTTCGGCCAAGGTGGTCAAGCTGACACCGGAAGAGCGTGCAACGGCCGTTCGCGCGGCCAAGTCGATGGGCCTGAATGCCTGCGGCGTCGACATGCTGCGCGCCAACCACGGCGCTGTGGTGATGGAGGTCAATTCCTCGCCGGGCCTGGAGGGTGTGGAAAAAGCCACGGGTCTGGATATTGCCGGAAAGATGATCGAGTTCCTGGAAAAGAACGCAAAAGCCGGGGCCACCAAGACCAAGGGCAAAGGGTAACGGCATGGCAAAGCGGCAGCCATTCACGATCGGCCACGCCACGGTGGCACCGGGGTCGCGGCTTACCGTGGATCTGCCGGTCAGCGTTCTGTCGGACCATACCCCGGTGACCATGTCAGCGCATGTGGTGCACGGCCGACAGGACGGGCCCACCGTTTTTGTCAGCGGTGGGGTGCATGGTGATGAGGTGATCGGCGTCGAGATCATACGCCGTCTGTTGCGTGCGCCCAACCTGGCGACCTTGAAAGGCACGCTGATCGCGGTGCCGATCGTGAATGCGTTCGGCTTCATCAACCATTCGCGCTATCTGCCCGACCGCCGCGACCTGAACCGGGTGTTTCCCGGCAGCGAGAACGGGTCGCTGGCCTCGCGGCTGGCGCATCTGTTCATGACAGAAATCGTCGCCCGCTCGGATCTGGGGATCGATCTGCATTCGGCGGCGATCCATCGTACGAACTATCCGCAGATCCGGATCTCGCCCGACAACCCTCGGACCAAGGAACTGGCCAGCGTTTTCGGAGCACCGATCGTCATCCAGTCGCCCCTGCGCGACGGATCATTGCGCGGCGCGGCCAAGGCGCAGGGGAAAGATATCCTGTTGTACGAAGCGGGCGAGGGTCTTCGCCTGGACGAACTGTCGATCCGCGCCGGCCTTGCTGGCATTCTGCGGGTGCTGAGGCACATGGGGATGGTTCCCGCCAAGCGGATTTCCAAGCCCAAAGCGGCACCGCAGTTCTGTTCGTCCAGCAAGTGGTTGCGTGCCCCGATGGGCGGAATTCTTCGGATCTACAAAGCGGACGGTGAACTGGTTCGCAAAGGTGATCTGCTGGGTGCCGTATCGGACCCGTTCGGCGAAGCCAGCGAGGACATCATCGCTCCGTTCGACGGCTTGATCGTCGGGCGTGCGGTCATGCCTGTGGTGAATGAGGGCGATGCCGTGTTTCACCTGGGGCGGGTCGGGTCCGTGGAAAAGGCCGAAGACTCGATGGAAGATATCAACGCGCAGCTGGAAGATGATCCCATGTTCGACGAGGACGAGATCATCTGAACGGTCCGACACGGATAAGAGACTGGCAATCCAGACACTTGGGGCGGCCTTGGCCGCCCTTCTTTCATCCCAGGCGTTTCTTGAACCTGAGCGTCGCAGCCAGCATCCCAAGGACGGCAAACCCGATCATCCACAGAATGTCACCGCGCAGAGCGTAAAGCGTTGCATCCCGCAGAACCACGCCGCGGATCATGTCCATGAAATGGGTGGCCGGCAGCACTTGGGCGATCACCTGAACCGGTTTGGGCATCCCGTCGAACGGGAACATGAACCCCGACATCAGGATCGAGGGCAGCAGAACGAAAATCGTCATCTGCATGGACTGCAGCTGGTTCTGAGCCAGCGTCGAGATCACAAGGCCAAGCGACAGGCTGGCGATGATGAACAGAAGCGTTACCACCAGCAGCGGGATCATTCCTCCGTTAATGGGGACGTCGAACAGGAAATGTCCCAGCCCGAGGATGATCGCGACCTGCAGCAAGCCCAGGAAGATGTAGGGAATGATCTTGCCGATCATCAGCTCAATGGATTTGACCGGGGTGTTGATCAGCATCTCCATGTTCCCCCGCTCGCGCTCTCGGACGATGGCGGCCGAGGTGAACAGGATCATGGTCATGGTCAGGATGACGCCCACAAGGCCGGGAACGATGTTCACCGCCGATCGTTGCTCGGGATTGAAATACAGCGTGACCTCGAAGGTCGGGACCTGACGGTTTGGCGGCTGTCGCAGCAATTCGGTCAGTGGCATGCTGCGCAGGGATTTGATGGCGCTGGCCACCATGGTGTCCGACCCGTCCACGATCCAATGAGCCACGGAGCGGCTGGATGTCTGGTTGGTGGCGTTGGGCAGGCCCAATCCGATGGACGGGCTTCGGGCAAGCCGGTCATCGACGTCGGGCGGAATGATGAACGCGGCGCGCACGGTGGATTCGGTGATCGCCTGCTCGGCCTCTTCCGGGGTCGCGAAGACCTTGGTGATGGTCACGACCTGCGTGGCCTGAACGATCTGAGCCAAGGTCCGGGACAGCGACGAGTCGGCCTGATCCACGATCCCGACCGGTATATGGCGGATGTTTGTGTTGATTGCGTATCCGAACAACAACAGCTGGATCAGCGGGATCATGACGACCATGGCAAAGGTCATCCGGTCGCGCCGCAGTTGCAGCAGCTCCTTCTTGAGAACGGCGGTGATGCGGCGGAGCGATTTCATTGGGCGGGCCCCTTCGTCGCGCTGACGAACACGTCTTCCAGATTGGGGCGCTGCACGGACATCGCCACGTTGGGAAAGTCCGACAGGCGCGACGTGATCATCGCCATCGGATCGGTTTCCGACTTGTCCACCAAAACGCGCAATCGGGCACCCACCTGCGCCGTCGACAGCACCTTGGGCGTGTCATCCAGTAGGTGTTTGACCTGCCGCAGACCCTCGCCTTCGACCTCGATCACGGTGGCCTTCAAGTCTTCCATCAGTTGCCGGGGCGATCCATCCGCCTTTTTCACCCCATGCTCGAGGATGGCCAGCCGGTGACACCGTTCCGCCTCGTCCATGAAATGCGTGGACACGATCATCGTCGCGCCCTGATCGACCAGGTCGAACAGCTGTTCCCAGAAAGACCGGCGGGTTTCGGGGTCGACGGCCGATGTCGGCTCGTCCAGAAACAACAGCTTGGGGCCGTGCAGCACCGTCGCGGCCAGCGCCAGTTTCTGCCGTTGCCCGCCGCTCATGCTGCCGCTCAGTTGATTGGCGTTTTCGGTCAGGTCGTAGGTTGTCAGCAGTTCGTCGATCCGGTCGGCGGATTTGCGGCGCGGCATTCCGTAGATCTCGGCGGCAAAGCGGAGGTTCTCAAGCACCGTCATGTCGCGGTAATATGAAAAGATCTGCGTCATGTACCCGATTTCATTCTTCAGCGGCTCGGCGTATTGCGGCATCGGTTGGCCCAGCACCGAGACGGATCCGCTGCTGGGCGTCAGCAGTCCGGTCAGCATTCGCATCGTCGTTGTCTTGCCGCAGCCGTTCGGGCCCAGAAACCCATAGATCTGACCCTGGCGTATCTCCAGGTCCAGGTTGCTGACGGCTGTCTTTTCCTTGAACCGGCGTGTCAGACCCTGGGTCGAGACCACCAGATCGCTCATGGCATCTTCACCTGGACGGGAACGCCCGCAGGCAGATCTCGGGCGGTTTCCGGCAGGTCGATTTCTGCCAGATAGACCAACCGCGTCCGATCATCCTTGTTTAACCCGTAGTAGGGGGTGAAGGACGGGTCGTCGCTGACCCATCGCACGGTGCCCGTCAGAGGTTGGTCCAGCCCGTCGACCCGAACCTCGAGAGAGTCTCCGGGAGCGATGTCCACCCGGCTGGGTTCGGGGACATAGACGCGGGCGAAAGGGGCCGCGCCGGACACCAGCACCGCGACCGGGCTGCCCTGGGCGACCCGTTCCCCCAGGTTCCAGGGAAGGGAATCCAGGATGCCGTCCCGTGTCGCAACAACCGTCAGGTCATCCAGAACGGTCTGCTCGGCGGCAACCGCCGCTTCGGCCGCCCGCACATTGGCCCGGGCAACCGACAGATCTTCGGGGCGGGTTCCGTTTTCCAGTTCTTTCAGGGATTCCCGAGCGCTTTCCAGTGCCGCCCGAGCGGAATCGCGTGCGGCAATATCCTGGTCCAGGCGCGCCTGGCTGACGACCGAGTTGACGACCAGCTGGGAATTCCTCTGATACACGGCCTCTGCGTCCAGCAGACGCGCCTCGGCACCGGCGACGTTGGCGCGCGCGATCGCAATCTCTTCCTCGCGCGGGCCGACTTCCAGTTTCAGTAGCGTGGCCTGCGATTTTTCCAGTTCCGCCTGCGCGAGGTTCAGCTTCGCGGTCTGCAGATCCGTGTCGAACCTGACCAGCACGTCGCCGACCTTGACCGGAGACCCTTCTGCAACAGGCAGTTCCACGATGATCTCATTGGCCGTTGCCGTCAGTGCGACCCGGTCCCGCGCCAGAACTCCCAACGCGGTGCCGGTGTTCTGGCCCGAACATCGGTCCAGCAACGCAGCAGGGAGAATGGCCATGACCAGCAGCGGAATCGGCAGGGACACATTCATCAAATCATCGTCTCCTTGGTCGGGGCGGTTTGGTATCGGTGTCAATTTCTGCCCCGACTCAAAGGTTTAACAGACGATTGAAAAATCACAAAAGCAGAACCAAACGGGCCAATACCAAGCCATCCAAGGACGCCCGGGCCGCAAATTCAAGAGATTGACCCCGCCCACGACCGGCTGAGTTCTGTCCTGACCGCGGTGCAGTGACGGGCAAGAGCGCGGGCACATACAGGGCGCAAATAATCCTTGCAACCGGTTGCAAAAAAGAACATGCTCCCGCCAGAAATATACCCAGAGGTCACAATGCTCAGAATCGGATTGCTTGGAGCAGGGCGCATCGGAACCGTCCACGCGCAAGCCATTTCGGACCACCCGGACAGCACGCTTGTTGCGGTTTCGGACGCAATGGAAGACGCCGCCGCACGTCTGGCGCAAGCGCATGGAGCTGTAGCGCGCACGTCGGAAGACATCATCGCCGACCCGGATATCGACGCGGTACTGATCGCCACGCCGACGGATACGCATTCGGACCTCATCGAGGCGGCGACCGCCGCGGGCAAGGCCGTTCTGTGCGAAAAGCCGGTCGATCTGGACCTGAACCGCGCCCTCGCCTGCCAGCAAGCCGTGGCAGGTACCGGTCAACCGGTCATGATCGGGTTCAATCGGCGTTTCGATCCGGGCTTTGGCGCATTGAAATCCGCCGTTCAGTCCGGCGAGATCGGAAGCCCCGAATTGCTGTCGATCACTTCTTTTGATCCGGCGCCGCCCCCGATTTCCTATGTCAAAGTATCGGGCGGATTATTTCGGGACATGACGATACATGATTTCGACCTCGCCAATTTCATCATGGGTGACTTACCGGTCACTGTTTCGGCCGTTGGCACATCGACCGTGGACCCCGCCATCGCCGAGGCGGGGGATGTGGACACAGCCGTCGTCACCATGACCTACAAGGACGGTCGGATCGCCGTCATCAAGAATTCTCGCCGGGCCGTATACGGCTATGATCAACGGGTCGAGGTCTTGGGGTCCGGCGGGCTGCTGCAGGCGCGCAACGTGCTCGAGAACAACCTGGTGAAATCCACGTCCGACGGCGTGATCAGTGCCAAGCCGACCTACTTCTTCCTCGAACGCTACATGCCTGCCTATCGGGCGGAATGGGATGCGTTCGTGACTGCGGTCAAGACCGGATCCGCCGTGCCGGTGACGCTGGAAGACGGCGTCGCAGCGCTGGCCCTGGCCGAAGCTGCGACCCGATCGGCCGGGACGGGTATTCCGGTAAAGCTGGAGGAAATTTTGAAACCGGTTGCAAAATGACGTGAAGTATTGAAACTGAAACGGCCCCGATGCGTATCGGTGCGACAGAGATTCGGCCTTGCCGGATGAATGGGTCCAGGACCCGGACAAGACAAAAATCTGTCCTAGTGGGAGGAAACGTAATGAACAAATTTTTCAAAGGTGCTTTGGCCGCCGGCGCGCTGGCGCTGGCCACTCCGGCCTTTGCGCAGGACATCGTCGTGGTATCGCACGGCCAGGCGAATGACGCGTTCTGGAACGTGGTCAAGAACGGGGTCGAGCAGGCCGGCACGGATATGGGCGTGAACGTCGAATACCGCGCGCCCGAAACCTTCGACATGGTCGCCATGTCGCAGCTGATCGATGCCGCCGTGAACCAGGAACCCGACGGGTTGATCGTCTCGATCCCGGACGCCGACGCGCTTGGCCCCTCGATCGAACGCGCGGTCGCCGCAGGCATCCCGGTGATCTCGATGAACTCGGGCTCGGACGTGTCCAAGAAACTGGGCGCGGCGCTGCATGTCGGCCAGGATGAGTTCGACGCCGGCAAGGCCGCCGGTGAGAAGCTGGCCGAAATGGGCGGCAAGAACGCGATCTGTGTGAACCACGAGGTCGGAAACGTCGCGCTGGACCTGCGCTGCGCGGGCTTTGCCGAAGGCTTTGGCGGCAACGTGACTGTTCTGCCCACGTCGAACGACCCGTCCGAGATCGAGTCGAAAGTGTCGGCGGCTCTGGCTTCGGATGAAAGCGTCGATACCGTGATGGCGCTGGGCGCAAGCTCGGCCGGTGAGCCCACAGTGGCCGCCGTCAAAGGGTCGGGGCGCGACGTGAACGTGGCCTCGTTCGACCTGTCGGCCAACTTCCTGCAGTCGATCGTCGATGGTGACGCGGCCTTTGCCGTGGACCAGCAGCAGTATCTGCAGGGTTACCTGCCGGTCGTGTTCATGGCGCTGAACGCCAAGTACGGCCTGATGCCGGGCGGCAACGTGCCCTCGGGTCCGAACCTGATCACCGCCGACAAGGCCGGTCAGGTGGTCGAGCTGTCCGCTCAGGGCATCCGCTGATACCGGCGGGCTGAAAATCGGGGCGGCGTCAGGGCGCCGCCCCTGCCAAACGGGAGGAAACCATGACCGAGTCTGCACAAGCGGCGATGGACGAACGGATCAAGAAGGAACCGTTCCTGACCAAGCTGATGAAGCGGCCCGAACTGGGGGCCATCGCAGGGGCGATCCTTGTCTTCATCTTCTTCGCCATCACGGCCGATGAATCGATGTTCACGCTTGCCGGCATCATGAACTTCATGACCCCGGCCGCCCAACTGGGTATTCTGGCCATCGGCGCGGCGCTGCTGATGATCGGGGGCGAGTTTGACCTGTCGATCGGCTCCATGGTGGCCTTTGCCGGCCTGTTCTTCGGGGTCTGCGTGGTGACCTGGCAGCTGCCCTTGGTGGCCGCGATCCCGATGACTTTTGTTTTTGCCGCCTTTGTCGGGGCAATCAACGGCACCATCGTCATCCGCTCGGGTCTGCCATCCTTCATCGTGACGCTGGCGTTTCTGTTCATTCTGCGCGGCCTGTCCCTGGTGGGGCTGAAGGCGGCCACCGGCGGGTCGACCCAGCTGCGCGGCGTGCGCGATCAGGTCGAAAATGACTGGCTCGCGCCGTTCTTTTCCGGCGAAGCCTTTGCCAGCCTGTTCACCTGGCTGGCCGAAAAGGGCCTGATCGACACGTTCAAAAGCGGCGCGCCCAAAGTGCCGGGTGTCCCGGTTGAAATCCTGTGGTTCGTGGCCTTCGCCATTGCCGCCACCTATGTTCTGCTGCGCACCCCGGCCGGCAACTGGATCTTCGCCTCGGGCGGCGACCGAGTTGCGGCGTCGAACTCGGGCGTACCGGTTAACCGGGTCAAGATTTCACTGTTCATGCTGACTGCCTGTTGTGCCGCGCTGGTGGCGATCATCACCGTGATCGACGCGGGCTCCACCGATGCGCGGCGCGGCTTCCAGAAGGAATTCGAGGCGATCATCGCCGCGGTGATCGGTGGCTGTTTGCTGACCGGAGGGTATGGCTCGGCCATCGGGGCGTTCTTCGGGGCGATCATCTTTGGCATGGTGGTCATCGGCCTGACCTATACCGATTTCGATCAGGACTGGTTCCAGGTGTTCCTGGGGGCGATGCTGCTGATCGCCGTTCTGTTCAACAACGCGATCCGCAAACGCGTGACGGGAGAGCGCTGACATGACCGAAGATACCAAGTTCCACCACGGCGACGCGGTCAAGGACGTGGCCCCGGTCGTCGAAATGAAAGAGATCGAGAAGCATTTCGGCAACATCATTGCGCTGGCGGGCGTCAGTTTCGACGTCAAGCCGGGTGAATGCCACTGCCTGCTGGGTGACAACGGGGCGGGCAAATCGACCTTCATCAAGACGATGTCCGGGGTGCACAAACCCACCAAGGGCGAGATCTATTTCGAAGGCCAGCCGATGTCCTTCGACACGCCCCGCGACGCGATGGAGGCGGGCATCGCCACCGTGTTCCAGGACCTGGCGATGATCCCGCTGATGAGCGTCACGCGCAATTTCTTTATGGGGCGCGAGCCGACCAAGGGGAAAGGCCTGTTGAAACGGTTCGACATCGAGCACGCCAACGAGGTCTGCATGGAAGAGATGCGCAAGATGGGCATCAACCTGCGCGGCCCCGATCAGGCGGTGGGCACCCTGTCGGGGGGCGAACGTCAGACCGTGGCGATTGCCCGTGCGGTCTATTTCGGCGCCAAGATCCTGATTC
>NZ_JBXWSK010000065.1:0-19104 GCF_059613385.1 Ruegeria sp. BHSA162 | reverse complement strand
CGCTGCCCGATCTGTCGGCGCTGGCGCCCATGCCGGTGCTGAGTTTCGACCGCCCCGAAAAGCCCCACAGCATCGTCAACGCAATGGGCGAGTTTCAGGCGATGCTGGACACCATCCGCGATGGTTTCGTCAATCCGGCCCGGGCCGAGATGCCTCACGATCCGGCTGAACGCGCCAACCACCTGAAGGCATTCGGCTATTTCAACGATGCATCGATGATGGGCTGCGGGCCTCTGCCGCCGCAGGCGCTGCTGGACCAGCCCCGGCGCAACCCTGATATCGACCGGTTGGCCCATGCGCTGCAGACCCGGCAGACGAAGACCCTGGCCTCGGGGATCGACGTGATCATGGCCGACCTGCGCGACAGCGTCGCGGCCCAGCCGGGGCCGATCACCGCCCATCGCCATGCCATCGTGTTCCTGTACGAACATCATCGCGACCCCGATCCGGCCGAGCCCGGCGCCGAGTGGATCCTGGATGCGCAGGACCACCGCGCCTGCCTGCTGGCCACCGAAAACGCGGTGGTGATCGCCAATTACATCCGGCTTTTGGGGTATGACGCGCGGGCGCATTCGGTGATGTCCTCGGACGTGGACCTGCCGCGCCTTGCCGCCGCAGCCGGGCTGGTCTGGGCCGAGGATGGCACCGCCGTGGCCCCTTGGCTGGGGCGCCGGTTCGGGCTGGCCGCCGTGACCACCGAGATGGAAATCGCCCATGATCGACCGCTGGCCCCGCGCGACCGGCAGCCGTGGTTCCGCACCCAAGGCCCCGCGTGGTGGCTGGGCGCGGGTTTTGCCAAAAGCGCGCTGAACCGCGACCCTTTCGCCCGCCGCCGCTATGTCGATGGCGCGCACCCGTTCGAGACGCTCAAACGCGTGGACAGCCCGACCACCTATATCGACGAAGCGAACGTGGCCCGCGTGCCCAAACGCGCCGACATGTTTGCGCGGGCGCAGTTCGGCGACATGGGCAAACCGCTGCAGGACGCGGCGAAGGGTGGGCACTACGTCCGAAAATCCGCGCCCAGCTTTGCCCAACGGCGCGCGCTGGGGGCCTTCGTCCTGCTGCAGGACGGCGACAGCGCCGAGGTCGCCAGCCCCACCGATGCCGAGCGCAACGCGGCGAACATCAAGGCGGCCAGCTATTTCCTGAGCGTCGATGCCGTGGGCCTCTGCCGCTGCCCCGAATGGGCGTGGTATTCCCACGACGCTACCGGCGAGGAAATCGTGCCGCCCCACGATCAGGCCGTTAGCATGATCATCGACCAGGGTTATGAGACGATGGAGGGCGCATCCGGCGATGACTGGATCAGCGTCGCCCAGTCGATGCGCGCCTATCTGCGGTTCTCGCTGCTGGGTGGGGTATTGGCCCGTCAGATCCGCAATCTGGGCTACAAGGCCAAGGCGCATACGGTGATGGATGGCGAAGTGCTGCAGCCGCCGCTGCTGTTGCTGTCGGGGCTGGGCGAGGTCAGCCGCATCGGCGAGGTCATTCTGAACCCGTTCCTGGGCCCGCGCCTGAAATCGGGTGTGGTGACCACCGACATGCCCATGACCCACGACAAGCCCATCGACTTTGGCCTGCAGCGGTTCTGCGAAAGCTGCAACAAATGTGCTCGCGAATGCCCCTCGGGGGCGATCACCGCCGGGCCCAAGCTGATGTTCAACGGCTACGAGATCTGGAAATCCGACAGCCAGAAATGCGCCACCTACCGGATCACCACGCCCGGCGGGGCGATGTGCGGGCGCTGCATGAAGACCTGCCCCTGGAACCTGGAAGGGCTGTTCGCCGAACGCCCCTTCCGCTGGGCTGCGATGACCATTCCCGCCGCTGCGCCCGCGCTGGCGAAACTGGACGATGCGCTGGGCAATGGCGGGCTGAACGACACCAAGAAATGGTGGTGGGATCTGGAACTGCAGCCCGACGGCGCCTATCGGCCCACAGCGCACCCGCTGAACCGGCGCGATCTGCAAAAGGATCTTGACCTGAAATACGAGGATCAGACGCTGGCCGTCTATCCCGCCCCCATTGCGCCGCATCCCTGGCCCTATCCCTTTGCGATGGACCGCGAAGCCGGGATTGCCGCCTATCAGGCGATGGTCACCGCCGAGGAGTACAAGGCGCGTCTGGCCGCCGGAGACCTGTCGGTGGTTCATCGCTACACGATCTCCGGCGACGCCCCGGTCATGCGGGTCGAGGTGACCAAGGTCGAGAAGATGACGCCGGATGTCAGCAAATACGAATTCTCGGCCCCGGACGGTGCGCCCTTGCCGGATTGGACGGCCGGCGCGCATCTGGACGTGTTGGTGGCGCCGGAATTTCTGCGGCAATACTCGATGTCCGGGGACCCGGCCGACCGCATGACCTATCAGATCGGGGTCCTGCGCGAGGATCAGGGCCGCGGCGGATCGGCCCTGCTGCACCGGATCTTCACGCCGGGCCGCAAGGTGTTCGTGTCAAAGCCGATCAATCATTTCCAACTGGACGAGACCGCCTCCCGCACTCTGCTGATGGGCGGCGGCATCGGCATCACCCCGATGATCGCCTTCGCGCATCGCCTGAACGCGCTGGGCCGCGATTTCGATCTGCATTATTCCGTCCCCTCACGGGAAAAGGCCGGGTATCTGGCCGATCTGGCCGCCGCGCCCTGGGCGGATCGCGTGCATCTGCATGTCTCGGACGAGGGCACCCGCGCCGACCTAGACACGATCCTGGCGGGCTATCGCGACGGCTGGCATGTCTATACCTGCGGCCCGGACCGCTACATGGAGGCGGTGATGCAGGCTGCCGAATGTCAGGGCTGGCCCGAGGAGGCCCGGCATCTGGAGTATTTCTCGGTGCCCGAGCAGCCCGATTTTGAAAACCACCCGTTCACCTTGCGGCTGGCACGGTCAGGGCGTGACCTCGAGGTGCCCGTCGACAAAGACGCGGCGCAGGTGCTGAACGAGGCCGGCATCCATGTCGACGTGAAATGCGCCGACGGCATCTGCGGCGTCTGCAAATGCGGGCTGATTGCGGGCGAGGTCGAGCATCGCGATTTCGTCCTGTCGCGCAATCAGCGGGAATCGGCACTGATTCTGTGCCAGAGCCGCGCGGCCGAGCCGGGCGGGGTGGTCGAGATCGACCTCTGACCCCGGTCGGAAAGCGACATTTTCAGGCGAAAAAATAGGTCGCGCGGGCCATGGACGCCGCCGCGCGGCTGCTCTAACGTCGCCCCAAACCCAGTGAACCCTGACCAACAGGCGCGAGGTACAATCATGCAATATCACCGCCCCGCCAGCTTTGCCGAAGCTTCGGATCTGGCTGCCCATGCTACGGGCATCACGCGGTTTCTGGCCGGCGGCACCGACGTTCTGGTGCAACTGCGGTCCGAGATCGTGACCCCCGACACCCTGATCGACATCAAGGCCATCGACGGGGTGCGCGACATCACCCGCCACGCCGACGGCAGCTGGACGCTGGGCGTGGCCGTCACCGGCGCCGAGATGAGCGAACATCCCCAACTGGGCCGCGAGTGGCCCGGTGTGGTCGAGGCGATGGACCTGATCGGTTCGACCCAGGTTCAGGGCCGTGCCACGCTGACGGGCAACTTGTGCAACGGCTCGCCCGCAGCCGACTCGGTTCCGGCCATGGTGGCCGCAGGGGTTACGGCGACGGTGACCGGCCCTGCGGGCGATCGGGTCGTGGCGGTCGAGGACATCCCGACCGGCCCCGGCAAGACCTCGCTGGCGCAGGGCGAACTGATCTCGGCTCTGCACATCCCGGCGCGGGGCGCGAGTGGCGGCGACGCCTATCTGCGCTTCATTCCGCGCACCGAGATGGACATCGCCGTGGTCGGCGTGGGCGTGAACCTGCGCGTCGATGGTGACACGATCACCGAGGCCCGCGTTGCGCTGGGGGCCGTGGCGCCCACCGTCCTGCTGGTCGAAGACTGCACCCGGGCGCTTATCGGCACCACGCTGGACGATGCCGCGCTGGCGGCGCTGGCCGCCGCCGCCTCGGCGGCCTGCAAACCCATCGACGATAAGCGCGGCACGATCGAATTTCGAACCGAAGTGGCCGGCGTTCTGGCAAAACGCGCCGCGAAAATCGCCTATGCCCGCGCCAAGGGAGAGACCGCATGACCAAGCATCACGTCACCACCACCGTCAACGGCGACACGGTCGAATACCTGTGCGACGCGCGCGAAACCCTACTGGACTGTCTGCGCGACAAGCTGAACCTGACCGGCGCCAAGGAAGGCTGCGGCACCGGCGATTGCGGCGCCTGCTCGGTCACGCTGGACGGGCGGCTCGTCTGTTCCTGCCTGGTGCTGGGGGTTGAGGCCGAGGGCAAGCAGATCGAAACCATCGAAGGCATGGCCCGGGACGAAACCCTGCACCCCTTGCAGCGCAAGTTCATCGACCATGCCGCGCTGCAATGCGGGGTCTGCACACCGGGCGTTCTGGTCGCCGCCAAGGCGCTGCTGGAAAAGAACCCCGACCCGACCGAGGAAGAGGCCCGCTATTGGCTGGCCGGCAACCTGTGCCGCTGCACGGGTTATGACAAGATCATCCGCGCCGTTCTGGAGACGGCCGCCGAGCTGCGGGAGGCTTCGTAATGGCACTCGACGATCGCAAGTCGCGTTTCACCTTCGTGGGCACCCGCCCGAACCGTCCCGACGGGTTGGACAAGGTCACCGGCCGCGCCCGGTTCGGGGCTGACGTGACCGCGCCGGGCATGCTGTTCGGCGCCATCCTGCGCTCGCCCTACGCCCATGCGCGGATCGTCCGGATCGACACCTCGAAGGCCGAGGCGCATCGGGACGTGAAAGCCGTGGTCACCCGCGCCGATTTCGCCGATGTCCCGTTCAAGCCCGGGCTCGAGGGCGAGTTCTGGAACGTTCTGGAAAACGTCATGGCCGGGGAAAAGGCGCTCTATGACGGGCACGCGGTGGCGGCGGTTGCGGCCAGCTCGGCGCTGGCGGCGCGGGATGCGCTCAAGCTGATCGAGGTCGAATACGAGGTGCTGCCTCATGTCACCGACGTGGACAAGGCGATGGCGCCCGACGCTCCGGTGATCCGCGAGGGCGCGGCCGACTATTCGGTGCCCGAGGGGATGCACCCCAACGTCGTGCGCTATCACGAAAGCGGGCATGGCGATGTCGAGGCGGGTTTTGCCGAGGCCGATCTGGTGATCGAGGATCACTTCGTCACCGAGGCCACCCACCAGGGCTATATCGAACCGCACGCCTGCCTTGCCTCGCTGGGCGCTGACGGCAAGGGCGAGCTATGGTGCTGCACCCAGGGCCACTGGATCGTGCAGAAAACCTGCGCGGCATTGCTGGGGATCGAAACCGCGCAGCTGCGCGTGACCGCATCGGAAATCGGCGGCGGGTTCGGCGGCAAGACCACCGTGTTCATCGAACCGGTGGCGCTGGCGCTGTCGCGCAAGGCCAACCGTCCGGTCAAGATCGTGATGTCCCGGTCCGAGGTTCTGCGGGCCACTGGGCCGACGGCCTCGGCCTCGATGGACGTCAAGATCGGCATGAAGAAAGACGGCACCATCACCGCCGCCCAGGGCGTGTTCCGCCTGCAAGGCGGTGCCTTTCCGGGCGCGCCGGGCGACATGACCGCGATGTGCGCCTTTGCGCCCTACAACCTGACCAACGTGCGGCAGGTGGGGTATGACGTCATGTCCAACCGCCCGAAACAGGCCGCCTATCGCGCGCCCGGCGCGCCGATGGGGGCGTTTGCGGTAGAATCGGTCATTGACGAGCTGTGCAAGAAACTGGTCCTCGACCCGATCGAGGTTCGCCTGAAGAACGCCGCGCGCGAGGGCACCAAGGCCAGCTATGGCCCCACCTATGACCGGATCGGCCTGGTCGAGACGCTCGAGGCCGCCAAGGGCCACCCGCATTATTCCGCGCCGCTGAAGCCGGGGCAGGGGCGGGGCGTCGCCTGCGGGTTCTGGTTCAACCACGGGGGCGAGACCTCAGTGTCGCTGGCCCTGTCCGAGGACGGCTCGGCGCAGCTGATGGTCGGCACGCCCGATATCGGCGGCTCGCGCGCGTCGATGGCGCTGATGGCGGCCGAGGTGCTGGGCATCCCATACGAGAACATCCGCGTGACCATCGCCGACACCGCCACGCTGGGTTACAACGACGTCAGCCACGGCTCGCGCGTGACCTATGCCAGCGGTCTGGCCACGATCAAGGCGGCGCAGCACGCGGTCGAGAAACTGTGCGAACGCGCGGCGGCCAAATGGGGCATCCCCGTGGACGCGGTGAAATGGGAAAACGGCTGCGCGGTGCCGTCCGGCCCCAACGCGGGCGATTTCGACCCGCTGCCGCTGGCCGAGATCACCGCCGACATGGGGCGCACAGGTGGGCCGATCTCGGGCCATTTCGAGGCGACCCCCGAAGGCGCCGGCGTGTCCTTCGGCACCCATATCGTCGATGCCGAGGTCGATCCCGAAACCGGCAAGACCTCGATCACCCGCTACACGGTCATCCAGGACGCAGGCAAGGCGATCCACCCGGCTTATGTCGAGGGCCAGTTCCAGGGCGGCGCGGCGCAGGGCATCGGCTGGGCGCTGAACGAGGAATACATCTACGGCGAGGATGGCCGGCTGCAGAATCCGGTGTTCCTCGACTACCGTATACCTGTGGCCAGCGACCTGCCGATGATCGACACGGTGATCGTCGAGGTGCCCAACCCGGGCCACCCGTTCGGCGTGCGTGGCGTGGGTGAAACCGGCATCGTGCCGCCATTGGCAGCCATCGCGAACGCGGTCTCGAACGCGGCGGGCGTGCGGATGCGACAACTGCCGATGTCGCCGCCGCGCATTCTGGCCGCCCTCAAGGGCAATGGTTGAGGTCCATCTCTGGTCCGGCCTCCGGTTTCTGACCGGGGGCCAGGAAGTGGTGCAGGTTCAGGCTGCGACAACCGGCGAGCTGCTGCGCGAACTGGTGCGCCTTCATCCGCAACTGCAGGCGCCGATCGACGCGGGCGTGTCCGTTGCCGTCAATGGCCGGATCATTGCAGCGGGTCTGTCCGAACCCATTCCCGAAGGTGCCGAAGTCTATCTGATGCAGAGGTTGCGGGGCGGGTAGCCCCGTGAAATCGGCGGGGGAGGACCGGAAGCCCCGGTCTTGAATTCGGCGCTTCGGCCTCACCCCTGGTCCTACCGAAGTACCCCCTCGTTAAAAAAACACCATCAAACGGATCGGCAGGATTGATCCGCTATGTATTGCAATATTGGCATTAGTATTGCGGGAAGGTGTCAGATGTGTGTGATTTCCGGCCATGCGTGGTTGACGTTGGGGAAGTTGCGCCTGCAAAGATATCGAGGCGTCGTGCAGCGGAATCCGGGTAAAAACTGGAAGATGGTGCTGCTGGAGAGAATTGAACTCTCGACCTCTCCCTTACCAAGGGAGTGCTCTACCTCTGAGCTACAGCAGCGCTGTGGGCGGGTGATTAGACTCAAACGAAACGGGGCGCAAGGGTCTCTGGACGGTTTTTTTCGCCTCCTGTAGAGAAAGATCATGGCAGAGAAAAAATCACCCAAAAAACACGGACAATCCGGATCCGCGCGCGAAGATCGGCTCAAGGCTGCCCTCAAGGCAAACCTGGCGCGGCGCAAGGCGCAGGCCAAGGCGCGCAGCGCACAGGATGACCGGCCGGGACAGCACAAGGACTAAGAGCAGATGGATTCGATTCTGGTAACGGGCAACGGGCCGCTTCACGGCCAAATTCCGATCGCGGGGGCCAAGAATGCCTGTCTGACGCTGATGCCGGCCACGTTGCTCAGCGAAGATCCGCTGACGCTGACCAACGCGCCGCGTCTGAGTGACATCAAGACCATGACCGCGCTGCTGCAGTCGCTGGGGGCCGAGGTGTCGGCCCTGCAGGACGGGCAGGTTCTGGCGATGTCCAGCCATGATCTGACCAGTCACACGGCCGATTACGAGATCGTGCGCAAAATGCGGGCCTCGAACCTTGTTCTGGGGCCGCTATTGGCGCGTTTCGGGCAGGCCGTGGTGTCGCTGCCGGGCGGCTGTGCCATCGGGGCGCGGCCGATGGACCTGCATGTCGAGGGGCTGGAAGCACTGGGTGCCGAAATCGAGTTGAAGGACGGCTACCTGCACGCCAAGGCGCCAGGTGGATTGAAGGGCGCGGTGCATGAAATGCGCTTTGCCTCTGTGGGTGCCACCGAGAACATCGTCATGGCCGCGACGCTGGCCAAGGGCACCACGGTTCTGAAAAACGCCGCACGCGAGCCCGAGATCGTGGATCTGGTTCAATGCCTGCGCAGCATGGGCGCGCAGATTGACGGCGAGGGCACCTCGACCATTGAGATCCAGGGTGTCGACCGCCTGCACGGGGCCACGCACCAGGTGGTCACCGATCGGATCGAGCTGGGTACCTACATGCTGGCCCCCGCCGTTTGCGGCGGTGAGGTCGAACTGCTGGGCGGCCGCCTGTCACTGGTCGAATCCTTCGTCGAGAAGCTGACGGCCGCCGGGGTGGATGTCGCCGAGACGAAACAGGGTCTGAAGGTCTCTCGCAAGAATGGCCGGGTGCGCGCCGTGGACGTGGTGACCGAGCCGTTCCCGGGCTTTCCTACCGATCTGCAGGCGCAAATGATGGCGCTGATGTGCACGGCCGAGGGAACCTCGGTGCTGGAGGAGCGGATTTTCGAGAACCGCTTCATGCACGCCCCTGAACTGGTGCGCATGGGCGCGCAGATCGAGGTGCATGGCGGCACCGCGACGGTGACCGGGGTCGAGCGTCTTAAGGGTGCGCCAGTCATGGCCACCGATCTGCGGGCCTCGGTCTCGCTGATCCTGGCCGGGTTGGCGGCCGAGGGCGAAACAACCGTCAGCCGGGTCTATCATCTGGACCGCGGATATGAGCATGTGGTCCGCAAGCTGGAAGGCGTGGGCGCGAAAATAGAACGGATCAAGGGCTGATGGCAGACGCAACATTCGAAGACGGGCGCGAGGCGCCGCTGAACCTTGGCGCACTGGATGCCGAGGACCTCAAGGTGATCGCAACGCTGACGCAGGATGCGGTTTTTCCGGTCAGCGAAATGACCTGGCAACCAACCCGCCGACGCTTTGCCTTGCTGCTCAACCGGTTCCGGTGGGAGGACAAGGAAGCAGCCGAGCGCCGTGGTCGGGAATTCGAGCGGGTGCAGTCGCTGCTGGTATTCGACTCGGTCCTGTCGGTGTCCAGCCAAGGGGTTAATCGATCCGACAAGGACCTGATCCTCTCGGTTCTTGATATCGAGTTCCACCCTTCGGATGATGGCACGGGCGAGGTGCTGCTTGTGCTGGCCGGGGATGGCGCGATCCGTTTGACGGTGGAAGCGGTTGAGGCAACGCTCAAGGATGTGACCCGCCCCTATCGTGCGCCTTCGGGCAAGGCGCCTCGGCACCCGGACTGACATGCAGAACAAGCGTGGCATTTCGCAGGCGCTGTCTCCGGGGCAGGCCGGCGTGTCGCTGCGCCGGGCCACCGTGTTCGACGTGTTCGGGTTGAGTCAGGTTCTGGTCCGCTCCATCACCCGACTGTGTGAGGCCGACCACGGAAATCGACCAGACAAGATCGCGGCATGGACTGCCAACAAGGACCCGCAGACCGTTCGCAACTGGATCACGTCGGGCGCCCAGATCTGGCTGGCCGAGCGGAACGGGCATGTGGCCGCCGTCGGTGGGCTGCGCGCACCGGCCGAGATTTCGCTGCTTTATGTCGATCCGGGCCACGCAGGGCAGGGGGTCGGTGCCGCGTTGCTGTCCCGGCTCGAGGCCGAACTGGCCACATCAGGGGCCCCCGTGGCCCATTTGATGTCCACCCGGACCGCGTTGGGCTTCTATCGCCGGTATGGCTGGGTCGCTGCAGGGGAGCCCGCGGACTGGAACGGTATGCCCCAATTCCCCCTGCGCAAATCGCTGCACCCCCCGGGCTGAGGGTTGAGGCCCGCCCCGGCGGGCGATAAGACCCGTTCAAACGCCCCGGAGTACGCAAATGCCCGTTTTCCTCGACACGACATCCGCCGATTTCGAAACCGGTTTCCAAGCCCTTCTGTCCGCCAAACGCGAAGACAGCCCCGATGTCGACGCCGTCGTGGCGCAGATCATCGCCGACGTGCGGTCGCGCGGCGATGCTGCGGTGATCGAGTTGACGGCGAAATTCGACCGGTTGCAGCTGACGCCGGACACGCTGGCCTTCAGCGCCGACGAGGTGACGCAGGCCATCGCGACCGTCAGCGACGATGACCGCGCGGCGCTGGAACTGGCCGCCGCGCGCATCCGCGCCTATCACGAGCGCCAGATGCCGCAGGATCAGGAATGGACCGACGAGGCGGGCGCCACGCTGGGCTGGCGCTGGTCGGCGGTCTCTGCCGCGGGGCTTTACGTTCCCGGCGGGCTGGCTTCCTATCCGTCCTCGGTGCTGATGAATGCCATTCCCGCCAAGGTGGCCGGGGTCGAGCGGCTGGCCATCGTGGTGCCCACGCCGGACGGGCAGGTCAACCCGCTGGTGCTGCTGGCCGCGCGCCTGTCGGGCGTCGACGAGATCTATCGTATCGGCGGCGCGCAGGCGATTGCGGCGCTGGCCTATGGCACGGAAACCATCGCGCCGGTGGACAAGATCACCGGGCCCGGCAACGCCTTCGTGGCGGCGGCCAAACGGCGGGTGTTCGGCAAGGTGGGCATCGATATGATCGCCGGCCCCTCCGAAATTCTGGTGATCGCGGACAAGGACAACGACCCCGACTGGATCGCGCTGGACCTGCTCAGCCAGGCCGAGCATGACGAAAGCGCCCAGTCGATCCTGATCACTGACAACGCCGCTTTCGGCTGCGCGGTGGCCGAGGCGGTGGAAAAACGGCTGGAGACGCTCGAACGACGCGCGATCGCCGGGGCGAGCTGGCGCGACTATGGTGCGGTAATCACCGTGCGCGACCTGGACGAGGCCGCCGCGCTGTCTAACCGCATCGCTCCGGAACACCTGGAACTGTGCGTGGCCGATCCGGTGGCGCTGAGCCGCAAGACCATCCACGCCGGCGCTATTTTCCTGGGTCAGTATACGCCAGAGGCCATCGGCGACTATGTCGGCGGACCGAACCATGTTCTGCCCACCGCACGCTCGGCCCGGTTTTCGTCGGGGCTCAGCGTGATGGATTTCCTCAAACGCACCACGCTCAGCCACATGACCCCCGAGGCTCTGCGCGCCATCGGCCCGGCGGCCGAGCAACTGGCGCGGTCGGAAAGCCTGGAGGCGCACGGGCTATCCGTGGGTGCTCGGCTCAAGCGGCTGAACGGTTGACCTTGGCATCATGGCGGCGGGGTCACATCCGGCTTGGGACTGCCGCGGCGCGTGCAAAACCACTTGCGGTGGTCGTCTGACCCGTGCGTTTTAACCGGTGACGTCTTAGGACAAACCCGGAGCCGAATTTGGAACGTGTCGCAACCCTCTGGATCGGGGAGCGCTTCAGCTTTCTGGAGCATCTGTGCCTGAAATCCTTTGCGGATTTGGATCAGAAGCCGATCGTCTATCACTATGGCGATCTGCAGGACATTCCGGGCTATGTCGAGGCCCGCGATGCGCGCGAAGTATTCGACGCGCCCGAAATCTACCGCGATCCGATCACGCGGTCGGTCGCAGTACATGCGGACCTGTTCCGCCTGAAGCTTCTTCAACAAACCGATCAGATATGGGTGGATGCGGATGCCTATGCCCTGCGGCCGTTTCAAACTGAACAAGGGTACCTGTTTCCGCTCGGAAACCGGAAGACCCGGCGCATGATGAATGGAGTGCTGGCCTTTCCCAGCGACAGCCCCGCCTTGGCCGAAATGTGCGATTTTGCCTTTAACAGTGATCTGGTTCCACCCTGGTGGCCTGAAGAGCAGCAGCGCGCCTATCTGAAAATCTTTGGCAGATCGACCTATTGGAGCCTGCCACTGTTCAGTCTGGGCCCGCCGATGTTGTATCATTTCGTCTACAAAGGGACGGAACGGCAGATGGCTGTTGAGCGCACTGAAATCTACGCCATACCGCCGCGACATCGTGCGCTTTGGAACGACCCTGACCTTTCGAAGCTGGATTTCTTGAACTGGCGTGCCAAAACCTCGATCCATTTCTACGGCTCGTGGTTTCGCAGAATCTTCAAAGATCGCGATATCAATCCCGGTTCGCTTGTTGACACCTTGCTGCGCAAGCACGGGATCGACCCCAACGAGTACCCCATCTGACCTTGCGTCCGGCCCGTTTCCCGCGTTGTCCCGCGGGCATAGGTGCGCTAGGTCTGGCCTGACCTGAACGGAAGTCAATGACCATGACCCGCATTTCGCATATCGAACTGGACGATCGAAACCTGCCACCGCCCACGCCCGAGATCGAGCAGGAGCGCAAGGTTGCGATCTATGACCTGCTCGAGGAAAACTCGTTTGCCCTGCCCAAACGTGACGACCGGCTGGTGCCCGACGGCCCCTATCATGTGCAACTGTCGATCCGCGACAAGCGGCTGGTGTTCGACGTCACCACCGAAGACAGTCAGAAAGCCGCCGAGTTCCACCTGTCACTGGGTCCGTTCCGGCAGGTGGTCAAGGACTACTTCCAGATCTGCGAAAGCTATTTCGATGCGGTCAAGACCCTGCCGCCCAGCCAGATCGAAACCATCGATATGGCCCGGCGCGGCATCCATAACGAAGGCAGCCGGGTTCTGCAGGAACGGCTCGAGGGCAAGGCCGAGATCGACACAGACACCGCCCGCCGCCTGTTCACGCTGATCTGCGTGCTTCATTTCGGAGGCTGACGGGTGAAGCCTCTGCCGCATTCGGTCCTGTTCTGCTGCGACCACAACGCGGTGCGCTCGCCCATGGCCGAAGGCATCATGAAGAAATTCTACGGCACGGGCACATATGTGCAGTCGGCCGGGGTACACAACGACCTGGAAATCGACGGGTTCAGCATCGCCGTCTGCCAGGAGATCGACGTGGAACTGTCACGCCACCGGTCGCGGTCGTTCGACGAGATGCAGGAATGGGGGGATGACCTGGGATCATTCGACCTGATCGTGGCCCTGTCGCCTGCCAGCCAGCGCAAGGCGCTGGAGCTGACGCGGGTTTTTCACCTCGATGTCGATTATTGGCCAATAATGGACCCTACCGGACTGGGCGAGACGCGCGAGGAAAAGCTACACCACTACCGTCAGACCCGCGATCAGATCATAAAACACCTGAAGGATCGCTGGGGGGAACCTACGGAGATCGCATGACCCAGACCATCCAAGCCTATTTCGACGCCTTCAACGCCGGGGACGTGGCCGGCATGCTGGCCTGCCTGTCCGATGACGTGGCCCATCACGTGAACGAAGGCCGGATCCGCGTCGGCAAAGAGAAATTCGCCGAATTCTGCGCGCATATGAACCGCTGCTATCGCGAAAACCTGACCGACATGGTGATCTTCGAGGCCCAGGGCGGCACCCGCGCCGCCGCCGAATACATCGTTAACGGCACCTATCTGGAAACCGATGCCGGCCTGCCCGCGGCCTCGGGCCAGTCCTACCGCCTGCCCGCCGGGTCGTTCTTTGACC
This sequence comes from Ruegeria sp. BHSA162, assembly GCF_059613385.1. Classification (NCBI taxonomy): domain Bacteria; kingdom Pseudomonadati; phylum Pseudomonadota; class Alphaproteobacteria; order Rhodobacterales; family Roseobacteraceae; genus Ruegeria; species Ruegeria sp. BHSA162. The sequence goes on along the minus strand of NZ_JBXWSK010000065.1, from coordinate 5,523 downwards.
TCAAGGACGGCAAGATCACCCGCGTGACCACCTATTACAACCTGGCTGACTGGGTGAAACAGGTGTCGGGTGGCTGAGGTCACGCAGGTCCGCGCGCTGACGGGGCCGGCGCTCGAGGCGGCTCTGGACGACGTGGCGCGCCTGCGCATTTCGGTGTTCCGCGACTGGCCCTATCTCTATGACGGCGATCTAGGCTACGAGCGCAGATACCTGCAATCCTATCGCGACAGCGACCGGGCGATCGTGGTCGGCGCCTTTGACGGCGACCGACTGGTCGGGGCCGCGACCGGCGCGCCGCTGGCCGACCATGCCGAGGATTTCGCCGCCGCTTTCGATGGCACCGGACTGGACCTGTCGCAGATCTTCTACTGCGCCGAATCCGTTCTGCTGCCCGACTATCGGGGGCAGGGCGTCGGACATGCGTTCTTTGATCTACGCGAAGACCATGCCCGTGCCTTGGGCTTTGCCAAATGCGCCTTTTGCGGCGTGCAGCGTCCGGGCGACCACCCGATGCGGCCGGCCGACTATCGGCCGCTCGACCCGTTCTGGCGCGCGCGGGGCTATGCGCCCCTGCCCGGCGTGATCGCCCGATTTTCGTGGAAGGACCTGGGCGAGGACTCGGAAACCCTCAAACCGTTGCAGTTCTGGATCAGGGATTTGTGAACCCGCCGCAACGCGTTGTGTGTGCCCGCTGGCACGCGCGCCGACAGCCGTTCGTCTAGCCGCGAAAATCTTCGAGGATCCGTCGATAGAACGCTCCTCGTGCTCCAGCGCCCAATGGTCCTGCGACACATTCCCGATCCAGGTTCAATTCTCCCACGGGCACGATTTGCCGCGCGATTTCGGGCGGTGTCGTTTCGTCAGACGTTCCCGTCCTCCAATCGTGAAATGCGGAGGAGTATCGAACGACCGCTCCACTCGCTGGCAAGTCAAGCAACCCACCCTCGGCAAAGAACGTCAGTCCGTCTCCCATTTCTTCCCCGATGAGTGTGAGCCTGTCACCCAAGCGATGCTTGAGGATGGCGACAAACACGATCGCGGCGGAGAACGTGAATTTATCGACAAGTACGACGACCCGCTGACTTGCGCTTTGCGCGATTGCGTCGATCAAAGGCATCGTCAGAAGAAAATCACCGCCGGTGTTTCCGCGAACGTCAATAAAGAGTGTTTTGTCAGAGCAAGCGCGCACGCGATCCGCTGCCTCGGATATGGCTTTGCGCAGCGCATCTTTGCCTGGGTCAAAGAAGCTCGGCAGTTGAATTGAAAGCCCAAGTGCCTGCCAATCCTCAATCTCCACAAAGCTCTCGGGTTCCCATGCTGGATCGGCTTTGCCGTGCTCGTTTCTCGGGTAGAGCGTCGACGCAGGAACGGTGTTTCCATTTGCTACTTTCAGATTGGTTGTCTGCCCGTTTTCGTCCTGCACGTGATACTCGGTCATACCGTCGTCGGACGAAAATCCCAGCCGTTCCAACGCGTGCGGCCAAGCCAGGATAATCGGACCGATGACCCGCTTCCTCTGGCGCGTTCCCGCCAGAAATTTGTCCGCCGCGGCCTCGATTTCGCTTACAGCTGCGCCATTGACTGCCAGCAGCTTGCCTTGTGGGGCGATCACCCTTGATGCCGACCCAAGGACTTGGACGGAACGCCCCACGCTCACGAACCGCAGAGGCAACACCGAGATTGCATCATTCGGGATCAGCCTTGTGTGCCCGTTGTCGGGAAGTGCCAGAAGGCGCATCGCCGACAGCAGAAATGCTTCGACCGAGCCCTCAAGTGCGTATCGCCGACTGTCGCTGACACAGCTGTCTATCGCCGCCCTTTCGATCCGCCGAAAGCTGGGGTCGTTTGGCAGGACAGTCTCCAGAATGAGCTCCAGGTCATCGATCAGCGACATGGGTCACAGTGCGCATGGACGATCGGCAATGTCCAGATTGGGTGCGGGTCCGGCGCTCTCCCGGCCCGGACCCTTGCTTTGAAAGGCTAAGCATCGAACCAAAAGTTTCTGTTGGAGCGCACAGCCCGATTGGCCTGTACACCGGGCAACAACGGCTATTTACTTCTTCGCAAGAACAACACTGGAACCCGCATCATGAAAATCGCCACCGCCGCCTACAATCTCGACTGGCTGGACAGTTGGGCGCAGTACGAAGACAAGCTGGACGCTTGGGTTTCGCAGGCCGCTGGGCAGGGGGCTGAACTGCTGGTGTTTCCCGAGTACGGCGCGATGGAGCTTTCGACGCTGGCCGGGGCCGAGGTTGCGGGGGATCTCGAACGCTCGATCCAGGCGGTATTCGAGCGGATGGAAGATGTACAAATCCTGCATCGGCGCCTCTCGGCCGCATACAATGTGTACATTCTGGGTGCGTCCGCCCCGGTTCAGGCCGGCCCAGTTCGCCCGGTGAACCGCGCCGAATTCTACGCCCCCTCAGGCGCGCAGGATCATCAGGACAAGCAGATCATGACCCGGTTCGAGCGCGAAGATTGGGACATCGCACCGGGCGGACCGATAAAGATCTTCGAGACGGCGCTGGGTCGGATCGGCGTTCTGATATGCTATGACAGCGAGTTTCCCCTGCTGGGCCGTGCCCTGTCAGAGGCCGACGTGATTCTTGTGCCGTCCTGCACCGAGGCCCTGTCGGGCTATTGGCGGGTCCGTATCGGCGCGATGGCGCGTGCATTGGAGAATCAATGCGTTACGGTGATGGCTTCGCTGGTGGGTAACAATGAATGGTCCCAGTCCGTGGACGCAAACACTGGGACCGGAGGCGTTTTCGGCCCGCCGGACAAGGGCTTTCCACAAACCGGCGTGCTGTCGGAAGGCGTGCTCAACCAGCCCGGCTGGACCTACGCAGACGTCGATCTGTCGGCGATCGCCGAAGTTCGGGCGGATGGCCATGTCCTGAACCGATCCCACTGGACCGAGCAGACGCCCCGAGTCGAATCGGTCACAATGTCGCGTCTTTAAGTGATTCCACCCTTGAAATAAGGCCGAAATAGGCTCATTTAAGCGCCACCTGCGGATTCTGCAGGGCAACGCAAAGATGGAGACAACATGGCCAAGGAAGATACGCTCGAATTTCCCGGTGTCGTGAAGGAACTCCTGCCTAATGCGACGTTTCGGGTCGAGCTGGAAAACGGCCATGAGATCATCGCACATACGGCAGGCAAGATGCGCAAAAACCGCATCCGTGTTCTGGCCGGCGACAAGGTTCAGGTCGAGATGACCCCCTATGATCTGACCAAGGGTCGGATCAACTACCGCTTCAAGTAACGCCTGCCGCAATGGCGTTCATTCTAGGATCGGGCAGCCCCAGACGGCTGGACCTGCTGGCTCAGCTTGGCGTGCAGCCCGACGCCATTTCTGCCCCTGACATTGACGAAGACCCCCAAAGGGGCGAGCTTCCGCTGCCGTATTGCGCGCGCATTGCCCGCGAGAAGGTGCATGCCGTGAAGGCGGCCCCGGACGATATCGTCCTGTGCGCCGACACGACGGTTGCGCTGGGTCGACGCATATTGGGCAAGCCCGAGGGTGCGGGACAGGCAGCCGAATTTCTGCATGCCCTTTCAGGACGTCGCCACCGTGTGATCACCTCGGTCGCGGTGCGTCGCGGCGATCGGATGTTGCAGCGTGACGTGGTCAGCCAGGTTAAGGTCAAGCGACTTTCGGACGTGGAAATCAACGCCTATCTCGCTACCGGCGATTGGCAGGGCAAAGCCGGTGCCTATGCCATCCAAGGGCCCGCGGGCGCCTTCATTCCGTGGATCTCGGGCTCGTTCACCGGTATCGTCGGGCTGCCTTTGTCTGAAACCGCAGGACTGTTGCAAGGCATCGGTTACCCCCTGTATCGCGAGGCATCATGAAAGGTCGAACGATCATTCTGGATCACATTCAAGGCCGCGAAGCCGCGGCCCTGATGGTGGATGGCAAACTGGATGATTTCCTGATCTCTGCCGATGCGCCCGCCCCCGGAACCATCTACCGGGCCCGGGCCGAGCGGGCGATCAAGGGGCAGGGCGGGATGTTCCTGACAACGCCGGATGGTCCGGCTTTCCTTCGGCAGGTCAAAGGGTTGGCGCAGGGTGAGATGCTGTTGGTGCAGGTCACGGGTTATGCCGAACCGGGCAAAGCCCTGCCAGTGACGAACCGCATCCTGTTCAAAAGCCGCTATGCCATCGTCACGCCGGACGCGCCCGGGCTGAACATCTCCCGCTCGATCCGCGATGACGAGGAGCGCGACCGGCTGCTGGTGATTGCCCATGAGCAGATGGACGGCAGCCCCTTCGGTCTGATCCTGCGCTCCGGTTGCTGGGGCGCGGATGCCGATGAAATTGCCGAAGACATCGCCGCCATGCGGGCGCTGGCCGAGCAGGTCGTGAACGACACCGGAGACGCACCGGAAACGCTGTCCGAGGGCGACGGACCGCATGTTCTCGCCTGGCGCGAATGGGTGGAGCCGGCCGAGGTCTCGACCCAGGCGGGCGGGTTTGCGGACCATGGCGTGCTCGAGGCGCTGGACGCCGCACGTGGCGCATCCCATCCTTTGGCGGGTGGGGCGCATATGTATATCGAACCCACCCGGGCGTTGGTGGCCGTGGATGTGAACACTGGTTCGGATGGCTCGCTGGCTGCGGGAACAAAGGCCAATTTCGCCTGCGCCAAGGAACTGCCGCGCGCCCTGCGCGTGCGCGGGCTGGGCGGGCAGATCACGCTCGACCTTGCGCCGATGCCCAAAAAAGACCGGCGCGGATTCGAATCCGCACTCCGCGCTGCCTTCAGGGCTGACAGCGAAGAAACGATCCTCGCCGGCTGGACGCCGCTGGGGCATTTCGAATTGCAGCGAAAACGCGGCCGTATCCCATTGTCGGAGGTCCTGAGCTGAGCTGCCCGATCTGCGGAGAAGATACGGTCAAACAGTTTCGTCCGTTTTGCTCGAAACGCTGCGCCGATATCGATCTGGCCAAGTGGCTGAACGGCTCCTATGCGGTTCCGTCGCAGCGCGAGGATGACCTTGATGATGAGATTCAGGATGCTGTCGAAATCAAGGATCGCCCGCACTGAAAAAATCTGAAAAAGCCTCTGGACACCGCGTTTGGCAAGTCATAGAAGGCCTGCACCCAACGGCAAACGCCGTTCCCGTGCCCGGGTAGCTCAGGGGTAGAGCAGTGGATTGAAAATCCTCGTGTCGGTGGTTCGATTCCGCCCCCGGGCACCACTCCCATCGCCAACCCATTGATATCCCTCAGTTTACTGTGGAAACTTTTTGGGCGTAGGACATGGCGAAGGACATTTCGGTACCCTTTTCATACACCAAAGATGGCATTTACTACTTCGAGCGTAGAGTCCCCAGAGACCTTCAGAAGCACTACTCAGCGTCCAAGATCGCCTATTCATTAAGGACTCGGTCTTCGTCGGTATGCACCCTGGCTCGATGTATCCGCCAAAGGACAGGCGCCAAGGCTGATCACTCCGCTCCCCTGTCCGATGGATGGGAAGTTTTGGCTTCAGAATGCCCGTGATAACCT
>NZ_JBXWSK010000064.1:0-19105 GCF_059613385.1 Ruegeria sp. BHSA162 | reverse complement strand
ATTCGCTGATGCTGATGCTCGAGGCGGAAAGTGACGTGGCTGCGGTCGAACGGTATCGGGACATGACAAGCGCTGCGGTCGCAGCTAGCTGAGAAGGGGTGATCAGGAGTGGTTTTCAAGCGCCGTGATCGCCGCTCGGTACTCCAGGTCCTGTCCGAGTTGGTCTATCCTCGCGGCGGTTGGACCCGCGCCTTCCACTATGTCAAACACCGCGTCCGTCGTCTTCCGGACTCGCCCGAACGCATTGCCCGTGGGGTAGGGGCCGGGGTGTTCGCGTCCTTCACCCCATTCTACGGCCTTCATTTTCTGGTTGCCGCGGTCTTGGCCCGGATGCTGAACGGCAACATCCTTGCCGCGTTGAGCGGCACGTTTTTCGGCAACCCGCTGACCTACGTTCCGATCGGCGTGGTCTGCCTGCAAACTGGGCATTTCCTGCTGGGCACCGAATACGAAGAGGGCGACACCAAGGGGCTGATGGGCAAATTTGCCAGCGCGATGGGCGACCTCAAGGATAACTTCCTGGCGATGTTCTCCGATCGGGTCGCTGACTGGCACGGGCTGTCGCAATTTTATGACGAAGTGTTCTTTCCCTACATGATTGGCGGCATCATTCCCGGCATCGTGGCCGGCGTGATCTGCACCTATATCAGCCTGCCGGTGATCCGAACCTATCAGATGCGCCGCCGCGCAAAGATCAAGGCGAAGTTCGAAGAAATCAAACGCTTGGCCGAAGCAAGCTCTGCCGTTCCCCGACCAAACCCGATAGGCTCGGGCGACGCGAACAAAAAGGATTCGAAGGATGTCTGACACCCCTCTGCGCCTGGGCGTGAATATCGACCATGTTGCCACCGTGCGCAACGCCCGTGGCGGCGCCTATCCCGACCCGCTTCGCGCCGCAAAGCTTGCCGAAGAGGCCGGGGCCGACGGCATCACTGCGCACCTGCGCGAAGACCGGCGGCATATCTCGGATGCGGATATCGACGGGCTGATGGAGGTTCTGACTGTTCCGCTGAACTTTGAAATGGCGGCTACGGATGAGATGCAGAAGATCGCTCTGCGCCACAAGCCGCACGCGGTCTGCATCGTCCCCGAGAAGCGCGAGGAACGTACCACCGAAGGTGGCCTGGAAGTCGCGCGCGAGGAAAACCGTCTGGCGCATTTCATCGCGCCGCTTCGTGACGTCGGTTGCCGGGTGTCGATCTTCATCGCCGCAGACCCCAAGCAGATCGAGGCCGCCCACCGCATCGGCGCCGAAGTGATCGAGCTGCACACTGGCGCCTATTGCGACGCCCATGCCGAGGGCCGGGTGGACGACGCGCAACGCGAACTGGAGGCTCTGCGCAAGATGTCCACCTTTGCCCATTCGCTGGGCCTTGAAGTGCATGCCGGCCATGGCCTGTCCTATGACACGGTCCAGCCCGTTGCCGCCTTTCCCGAAGTGCGCGAGTTGAACATTGGTCATTTCCTGATCGGCGAGTCCATCTTCCGGGGCCTCACCCCAGCCATTCAGGAAATGCGCCGCCTGATGGATGAGGCGCGCCAATGAGCCACTGCCTTGAAGCCTCCTTCTTCTGGATCTTCCGATGCGCTTGAACACTCCCAGGTTTCTTGTCGTCTTCGTGATCACATCGATCGCGGTCCCGGCTGTTTTGTTTGGCGTTTCGGCGGTGTTCGGAATTGACTTGTCCAGCAGTTTCCTGCCGTTCATCCCCTTTTTGGCCGCCGCGACTTTCGAAGGACACCGACAGGTTCAGACGCACCAGACCATGCCGGGCAGCGGCGACATGTGGAGCGCCGCACTATGGATGGGCATCGTCGGCATGTTGGCTAACCTGGTCATGGCTGGGCTGTTCTTTCTTGTCGTTCCAGGCATGTCCGAGGGATTGGCCGGTATCCCGGTGAACTTTTTGGTGATCGGTTTCACGATCACCTTTGTCGTGGCGTTTCTCATTTCGCGACTATTCCTGTGGGTGGGCGCCCGGTCTGCGTTCAAGGCTCTTGAAAGGGCAAAGAAAGAGACGCACTCATGATACTCGGCATTGGTACGGATCTTGCGAATATCGAGCGCATTCAGGGCACGCTCGATCGGTTCGGTGACCGGTTCCGCAACCGTGTCTTCACCGAGACCGAGCAGCGCAAGGCCGAGCGCCGGCGGGATACGGCCGGAACCTACGCCAAGCGCTGGGCCGCAAAAGAGGCGTGCTCCAAGGCGCTGGGCACGGGGCTGCGTATGGGCATCGCCTGGAAGGACATGGCAGTTACCAATCTGCGCACAGGTCAGCCCGTGATGCATGTGACCGGCTGGGCCGCCGAACGGCTGAAGGAAATGACGCCCGAAGGGCACGAGGCGATCATCCACGTCACCTTGACCGACGATCATCCATGGGCGCAGGCCTTCGTGGTGATCGAGGCGCGCCCGCTTGGTGATCCCGACGCAGCGGCCTTGACACCCCCGCGACCGCGCCGCATGTAACCCCCCGAGCCGAGCAAGGACTGGAGAGCAGTATGGCCGAGCAAGCCAAATCCGGAAACGCCATCTGGGAGACGATCAAGACCATCGTCTATGCCCTGCTGATCGCGGGCGTTTTCCGCACTCTGTTCTTTCAGCCGTTCTGGATTCCGTCGGGGTCGATGAAACCCACGCTGCTGATCGGTGATTTCCTGTTCGTCAACAAGATGGCCTATGGCTATTCCTACGCGTCCTGCCCCAGTCTGATCATCCCCAGCGTCGGCCTCGATGTCGATGCCGAGGACATCTGCGGCTGGATGGGGGGCGACAATACCCGCCTGCTGGGCGGCGAGCCCGAGCGTGGCGACGTCATCGTATTCCGCCATCCGGTTTCGGGGCGCGACTACATCAAGCGCCTGATCGGCCTGCCCGGAGACAAGATCCAGATCAAGGATGGCGTGGTCTACATCAACGGTACCGAAGCCAAGCAGACCCCGGATGGCACTTTTACCGAAATCGCCGAGCCGCAAGGGCCTCAACGTCTTCGGCCGCGCTGTGAAAATGGCCCGGTCGGTGTCGGCGGCACCTGTGAAAAGACCCGGATGATCGAAACGCTGTCGGGCGGCGTGTCGCATGAAATCCTGAATATCGGCAATCAGAGCACTGACAACACGGGTGTCTACACCGTGCCGGAAGGGCACTACTTCTTCATGGGCGACAACCGTGACAATTCCAGTGACAGCCGCGTGCCGCAGGTCGCAGGCGGCGTCGGCTACGTTCCTTATGAAAACCTGATCGGTCGAGCCGACCGCATCATGTTCTCGTCCGCCGGGCGTTCGATGCTGTTTTTCTGGACCTGGCGCGGTGACCGGTTCTTCAAGGCGGTCAATTGAAGCTGTCGACCGACATGAAGGCGTTCGAAAAACGCCTTGGACACAGGTTCGCCAATCCCGAACTACTGGTTCGGGCGCTGACCCATGGTTCGGTCTCGTCTTCGACGCGTCCGGACAACCAGCGGCTCGAGTTTCTGGGTGACCGTGTGCTGGGGCTTGTGATGGCCACCGCTTTGCTCGAGGCCGATCAGAAGGCCACCGAAGGCCAGCTGGCCCCCCGTTTCAACGCGCTGGTGCGCAAGGAAACCTGTGCCGACGTTGCCCGCCAGATCGATATCGGCGCGGTTCTGAAGCTGGGCCGGTCAGAGATGCTGTCGGGCGGGCGCCGCAAGCAGGCGCTCTTGGGCGACGCCATGGAGGCAGTTATAGCCGCGGTCTATCGCGATGCCGGTTTTGAGGCGGCGCAGCAAGTGATCCTGTCGCTGTGGGGCGACCGGATTCACACGGTCGAAGCGGATGCGCGCGATGCCAAGACATCGCTTCAGGAATGGGCGCAGGCGCGCGGGCAGAAACCGCCCGCTTATGTCGAGATTTCGCGCAGCGGCCCGGATCACGCCCCTGTTTTCACCATCGCGGCCCGGCTGCAGGACGGATCCGAGGCCCAAGCAACGGCCGGCTCCAAACGTCAGGCGGAACAGGCGGCTGCGCAGGCTCTGCTGGATCGTGTGACAAGCTGATCTCTTCGATCGCGGTGTTACCTGCTCTTGATCTGTCCGGGAATGTCCGCGAGGGCTGTCCACCTATCACGAACCACGTCTGCAACGGCTAGACCTTGCCGCTCAAACGACCCGCAAGAACCCGGTCAGCCCGGTCTTCTGGTGTTCGATCACATGGCAGTGAAAGGCCCAGTCGCCCGGATTGTCTGCGACCAGCCCGATTTCGACGACCTCGTCTTTCAACAGCAGCATGGTGTCCGTCACCAGCGGCGGCAATTCTCGCAGGTTTGATCGCAACGGCACAAAGACCAGCCCGTGCAGATGGATCGGATGCAGGTTCGGAGATTCATTGCGCAGCCTCAAGACATAGCTTTTGCCCAGTTCCAGCGTCGCCAGTGGCCCGACGTCCGCAGCAGCATCTCCGGGCCAGGGAACCCGGTTGATCGACCAGAAATTGTATCCAAGAGACCCGCAGAACCCATTGTCCGGCAGTTCACCTTCTGGCGTCCAGCCAAAGACGAATTCGTGCACCTGAGCGTTGCCGAGATCGGGCAGGGCGACCGGGTTCTTCGGCAAAGGCTTCAGTTCTCTCAGGTCCCGGTGCGCGGATTGTCCTACCGAGCGCAGGCTGGCCATCGTCCGCATGGGCTGACCGGGCAGTTTGGCCATAAGATCGACCTGTGCCCCTTCGCCGTCCGGCATCGCAACGGCAAAGTCTACACGCTGACCGGGGCCCACCAGCAAGGGATCATCTGCACTCGGCATCGGCAGTTCGACGGTGACCGGGTGACCGTCCCACGCGATGATCTGCGCGTTTCCGCCCGTCAGGTGCAACTTGTAGATCCGGGTCGTATCCGAATTGAGAAGTCGCAGCCGCACGAGGCTTCCGGCCGCGTGATCATAGACTGGATGCTGGAGCCAGTTCGCGGTCTGCACATTGCCGAAAGTTCCGGCTCTGGCCGCGCCCCGCTGAGTGTAGGCGGGCAGAAATGCCCCCGTCTCGCCCAGGCGAAAGTCCCGCAGGTTGATCACTTGCTCGCTGTCGAATCCGACGTCTTCAGGCTCGGCGATGACCATCACTCCGGTCAGGCCGTGCGCCATCTGCTCCATCGTCATGCAATGCGGGTGATACCAGTAGGTTCCGGCGTCTGGGGGTGTGAACTCGTAGGTGAAGCTTTCGTTCTGTCCCAGCGGCATCTGGGTCAGATAAGGCACGCCGTCCATATCATTGCGGATGCGCATCCCGTGCCAGTGCATCGAGGTATAGTCGGACAAAGTGTTTTTGACCGTCAGTCTCATCGCTTCACCCTGACGTCCAAAAAGGACGGGCGGCGGAGCGTCGGGGCTCAGGCTGACCATTCCTTGCGTAGGCTGGTCCCGAAACATGTAGCTGGCGCTTTGAACCACCAGTGCCTGATCGGAGCTATTGGACGCGAATGCAAGTCCACCCAAGCCCGCGGCCCCCATTGCGGCGCCGCCCGATAAAAGAAACTCCCGTCGTTTCATGCCTGATCCTCAAGATGCGGGTCGCGGCCTGGCTGGGATCGGCTTGGCCTGTGCGCCTGTCCTGCCATTCCCGTACCGGCCCGGCAATGCGACAAATGCCTCTGGCCCGCTGTGCCTTTCTGCGATAGGGATGCGCACTTGAAAACAGGATCACCACACAATGACGACACGCGCCGGATTCATCGCCCTGATCGGAGAGCCCAACGCAGGCAAATCCACCCTTCTGAACCGCATGGTCGGGGCCAAGGTCTCGATCGTGACGCACAAGGTGCAGACAACGCGTGCCCGGATCCGCGGCGTCGCGATGGAGGGTGATGCGCAACTGGTCTTCGTCGATACGCCGGGCCTGTTCAAACCCCGCCGCCGGCTTGACCGCGCGATGGTCGCGGCGGCGTGGGGCGGCGCGGCCGATGCCGACATCATCGTGCTGATGGTCGAAGCACATCGCGGTATCACCGAAGGCGTCGAGCGCATCCTGGATGGCCTGTCCGAGATCGCGCAGGGCCGCAAGGTGGCGCTGGCGATCAACAAGATCGACCGGGTCGAAGCCCCCGCGCTGCTGTCTCTGACCCGCGACCTGAATGACCGCTTCCCCTTTGCCGAAACCTTCATGATCTCGGCCGAAAAGGGCCACGGCGTCGAGGACTTGCGTGCCTGGCTGGCACAGCATCTACCCGAAGGCCCCTGGCTTTATCCCGAAGACCAGATCGCCGATCTGCCGCTGCGCATGATCGCGGCCGAGATCACGCGCGAAAAGCTGACCCTGCGCCTGCATCAGGAACTGCCCTATCAGCTGACGGTCGAGACCGAGAACTGGGAGGAGCGCAAGGATGGTTCGGCCAAGATCGACCAGGTCATCTATGTCATGCGCGACGGCCACAAGGGCATCGTGCTGGGCAAGCGCGGCGAGACAATCAAGGCCGTCAGCCAGGCCGCTCGGGCCGAGTTGGAGGAATTCCTTGATCGCAAGGTCCACCTTTTCCTGCAGGTGAAGGTCCGGCCCAACTGGCTGGAAGAGGCCGAGCGCTACTCGGAAATGGGGCTGGACTTCAAAGACGGCAACGCATGACCCGCCTGACTGCCGAGTTCTGGGTCCACGCCTACCTAGCCCGGCTGCGCCTGCACGAGATCCCCGCCTTTGTCGTAGCCCATGGCGACGACACAGCCGGCGCGGTTCTGGTCAAGCTCAACACGCTTGACGGCAATGCCACCGCCTTTCAGCGTAGCTTCGACCTGCTCAGCGGCGCGCGCAAATGGATCGAACTGGCCAAAGGTCCCGAGGTCGAGGTGGACGAGGCCATCGCCCGTCAGCGCAGCTTTGACCCCGATCTCTGGGTGATCGAGGTCGAAGACCGGCAAGGCCGGCATCTGTTGAACGAAGAGGGGCTGGACTAGGGCTGCCTTACCACAAAGGCGACAGCGCCAGCCAGACGCCCGCGAACATGGCGATCCCGCCCAGGTTCACCCAGATATGCCAGATCGCATAGCGGTAGGGCAGCGTCTTGCGGGCGTAGAACGCGGTTCCGATCACATAGCAGCCGGACCCGGCCAGAATGCACCACAACGTTGCCACTGGTACGCCTCGCAGGTCGGGCAAGGCCAGCAGCCCCAGCGCGCCCAACCCCAGGTAGGATGCCGTCGACCAGCGTGATTTCACCGTCTCGTTGGTGATCTTGTTCCAAACTGCCACCGCTGTCAGCGCCCAACACACCACCAGCAGGCCCAGGGTCCAGGGCGTTCCAGCCAGAACGAAGAACGGCGTGAAGGTGCCCGTAATGCTGGGGTAGATCGCCGCGTGGTCGATGCGCCGCAGCAGTGTGCGCCGTGCGTGCAGCGGAAGAAAGTGATAGGCCCAGGACGCCAGGTTCGACGCCAGCGCACACAAGACGTAAACCACGACGGCGGCGACCAGCGGACCTTGCAGATGGGTTGCCGCCTTAGCCACCAGCAAGCCACCCGCAATCAAGATCAACGCGAGGCCCACCGCATGCACCGTCATGTCCGCGCGGCGGAAGGCTGGAGAAATGCTGGGAAAGGTCGCGTCGGTCATGTCTGGTCTCGTGGCTGCCCGTTCTGGGTAATATCGCCCCGGGTCCAAGTCCACAATTCCGGCACGTCAGCCGGTGTCTTCCGATTGAATTTGCTTCTTTCCGCGCCGCGCCGTACCGTCGCGGTCCGACGCGATCTCAAGGCAACCCAAGGGCCCCGCATGGACTGGCGCGACCATGGCATTCTTCTGACCGCCCGCCGCCACGGCGAAACCGCGGCCATCATCGAGGTGTTCACCGAAACCCATGGCCGACATGCGGGCGTGGTGCGCGGGGGTGCCAGCCGCAAGATCGCGCCCATTCTGCAACCTGGCGCGCAGTTGGACGTGCTGTGGCGGGCGCGGCTGCAGGAACATATCGGCACCTTCCAGGTCGAGCCGCTGCGCTCGCGCGCGGCGGCAGCGTTTTCGGGGCGGCTGGCCCTGTCGGGGCTGAACGCGGTCGTGGCGCTGCTGTCCTTCTGCCTGCCCGAACGCGAACCGCACCCCGGCATCTATCGACAGACGGAACAGCTGATGGATCTGCTGGGCCAGGACGAGATCTGGCCGCTGGCTTACCTGCGCTGGGAGCTGGCCCTGCTTGAAGAGCTGGGTTTTGGGCTGGACCTGACCCGCTGCGCCGTGAACGGCACGACCGAGGGGTTGGCCTATGTCTCGCCCAAGACCGGCCGGGCGGTCAGCGCCGAAGGCGCCGGGGATTGGGCCGACAGGCTGTTGCCTCTGCCGCCGGTGCTGCGCGGGCAGGGGGCCGCCCCGGATGACGAGATCGCCGCCGGGCTGCGGACGACCGGCTATTTTCTGGCGCATCGCGTGGCGCCATCGCTGGGTCACACGCCGCTGCCCGAGGCTCGTGCCCGCTTTGTCGATCAGTTCACTCGGCGGCTTTGAACACCATCTCGTGCCCGTCCTCGTTGCGCAGGATCAGCACGTCGCCCGACACCTCGGACTGCGTCATCGCCAGCAGCGCGGCGAAATAGAACCCTTCGGCCTCAATCCCGGCGCAGGCGGCGCGGGTGGCGGACAGGTCGGTGATTTCGAACCACGGATAGGGCGCGTTCAATGTGCCCGAGTAGCTGTTGCAGGGCGCGTTTCCGGCAATCTTGCCGTCTTCGGGAAAGCGCAGCAGGGCGCTGGCGTCATAGGGTTGGCCGTTCACCTCCTGCAGCACCCAGGTGCGGTCGGCTGCGCCATAGGCGGCGACGCTTTCGTCGCGGTCACATTGCAGCAGGGCAAGGGCGGGCAGGATCAGGCTCAGGCGCAGCATAAGGGCTTTCTATCCCGACTTGGCGTCATTGCGCCAGCAGTTCGGCGCGCACCTCCATCCGGGGGCGCCAGTTATAGCGCGTGTCCTCGCGCACCGGTGCCCAGAACAGGTCACCCCCGTTGCGCCAGCCGTCCAGCACGATCGCGTCATAGGGCCCCTCGCCCTTGGCGCTGATCGCGGCCGAGTGGTGGATGATGCGGAACGGGGTCGGCGGTGAGGTGATCCAGTGCAGGTCCAGCGTGCGGAAGTTTTCCTGCCGCAGCCGCTTGAGCATGTCCTCGGCCCAGTCATTGCACAGCCCGCGCTCGCGAAAACCGTTGATGACCTTGGCGTTGTGGATGATCGCCGGATCGGAGACCCGGTACTCGGCCCTCAGCTGCAGCGCATAGTCATGGGCGATCTGCGCCGCGCGGGCGGCTTCCTGCGGATCGACGTCAGGGCTGAGGTTCTGAATGGCGCGGGTCAGACCGGCAACATCGCCCGAGGGTGTGCCCGACGGCGTGCTGCATCCTGCAAACAAGAGGCCAAGAACAAGGATCAGAAGGCGCGCCATGGTTTCTCCGCAAGGCTTGTTCGGGCATCTGCATTGCGGCGGCGCAGCATGATGCGGTTCGCAGGCTACTTAGCCGAAACCGGTGCCGGAACCCAAGGCATATTTTGTTCTCCGCCGGAGCGTACGGTCGAGATCAGGGATGTACAATCCGGAAGATCGGGGCCCGAGAACCTGTTTGTTTAGTAAAAAAGAAAAGACCCGGCGCTGGGCCGGGCCAAGTTGGGGAAACCGCGACGGGCGGGCGCTCAGGCCAGCAGACGCCGCGCGATGACTTGCGCCTGGATCTCGGCGGCGCCTTCAAAGATGTTCAGGATGCGGGCGTCACACAGCACCCGGCTGATCTTGTATTCCAGTGCAAAGCCGTTGCCGCCGTGGATCTGCAACCCGTTGTCGGCCGCCGCCCAGGCAACACGCGCGCCCAGCAGCTTGGCCATCCCGGCCTCGAGGTCGCAGCGGTGGCCGTTGTCCTTCTCCCAGGCGCTGAAATAGGTCAGTTGGCGCGCGATCATGATCTCGACCGCCATCATCGCCAGCTTGCCGGACACGCGCGGGAAGTTGATCAGGGCCTTGCCGAACTGCTTGCGCTCCTGTGCGTATTGCATGGCGATGTCCAGCGCGCTTTGGGCCACGCCAATGGCGCGGGCGGCGGTCTGGATACGCGCGGATTCGAAGGTTTCCATGAGCTGCTTGAAGCCCTTGCCTTCCTCGCCGCCCAGCAGGTTCTCGCCCTTGACGTGGAAGCCGTCGAAGGCCAGCTCGTATTCCTTCATGCCGCGATAGCCCAGCACCTCGATCTCGCCGCCGGTCATGCCGGGGGTCGGGAAGGGGTCGTCGTCGGTGCCGGGCGTCTTTTCGGCCAGGAACATCGACAATCCGCGATGGTCGGTGGTTTCGGGATCGGTGCGCGCCAGCAGCGTCATCACATGGGTGCGCGCGGCATGGGTGATCCAGGTCTTGTTGCCGGTGATCTTGTAGTCGCCGTTTTCGTCCTTGACCGCGCGGGTGCGCAGGCTGCCCAGATCCGACCCGGTGTTGGGTTCGGTGAACACGGCCGTCGGCAGGATCTCGGCGCTGGCGATCTTGGGCAGCCATTGGGCCTTTTGGTCGTCGGTGCCGCCCGCGATGATCAACTCGGCCGCGATCTCGGACCGGGTGCCAAGGCTGCCGACGCCGATATACCCGCGCGACAGTTCCTCGGAAACCACGCACATCGACGCCTTGGACAGGCCGAACCCGCCATATTCTTCGGGAATGGTCAGGCCAAATACGCCCATCTCGGCCAGTTCCTCGATGATTTCCATCGGGATCAGCTCGTCCTTCAGGTGCCATTCATGGGCGTTTGGCTCGACCCGATCCAGCGCATAGCGGCGGAACTGCTCGCGGATCATCTCAAGCTCTTCGTCCAGGCCCGAGGCGCCGAACATGGTGGCCCCGGATTGGTCTTGCATTAGCTGAACCAGACGGCTGCGCGCGGCCTGGCTGTTGGCCTGTGCCATCAGAGTCTGCACCTCGGCGCATTGGAAGCCTGACAGCGCATCCCAACCCAGCCCCAGATCCTGCAGGCGCACGACCTCGCCCTGGTTCATCGGGATGCCGCCGGCGACCTGGTGCAGATATTCGCCAAAGGCGATCTGGTGCAGCAGCTGCTCCATCTCGCCGAACTTGCCCTGGGCGTCCAGCGCCTCGGCCCATTTCTGCATCTGTTGCAGCGACTGGTTGTAGGTCGCCAGCCAGGCCAGCCCATGCGCGGCGGTCTGGTTCGCCTCGACCAAAGCGCCCGAGACGCGACCCTCGGCCGAGACCACCTCGCGCACCGCATCGCGCGCCCGGTCAAAGACGGACTGAACCGCCGGCAGCGCGGTCCCCGTCAGGGTCAGAAGATCAGGCAGAACCGGCTGAGAAGTCATGTTCGTCATTTCTTGTCCGTCATGGGCCATGAATCACGTCCTTTGCTGGGTTGTCTGGTCATATCATGCTGCAACTGCAGCGCAACAAAAATTCACAAAATGCGTCGAAAAGGTCCAAAAATTACGTAACGAATTTTGCGGTGCAGAGAAAATCTGCGGTGATATGTAGGGGCAATGGATCTGTTTTCTTTGATGTCCCTGCCCGAACTCTGCCTTGCGTTCGCGGTCGCCTTTCTGGCCGGAGCGGTGAAAGGCATGGTCGGCTTCGCCATGCCGATGGTCCTGATTTCGGGGCTGAGCATGATGCTGCCGCCCCAGCTTGCGCTGGCCGGGCTGATCCTGCCAACGGTTGTGACGAACGGGATCCAGGCCTTGAGAGAAGGACGCGCGGCAGCGATGTCTTCCATCCGGCAGTTCCGGGTCTTTCTTTCCGTCGGGCTGGTTTTTCTGTTGGGGAGCGCTCAGCTGATCAGCTTGGTTCCATCGCAGGCTTTCCTTCTGATGATCGGAATTCCCGTCACGTTCTTTGCCACGATCCAACTGCTGGGCGTGAAACTGAGCCTGTCTGAACAATCGCCGAAGATCGAGGCCGCAGTCGGTGCGGTTACCGGGTTCATTGGCGGCATATCAGGCGTTTGGGGACCTCCGACCGTTGCCTATCTGACTGCGCTGAATACCCCCAAATCTGAACAATTGCGCATTCAGGGTGTGATCTATGGCTTGGGAGCCTTGGCTCTGGTCGTGGCGCATATTGGATCAGGCGTGTTGCGGGCTGAAACCGTGCCGTTTTCGGCTGCGCTGACCCTTCCGGCTTTGGCCGGCATGTGGCTGGGTTTGCGGGTGCATAATCGGATCGATCAGGCCACGTTCCGCAAGGCGACTTTGTTGGTTCTGATGATTGCAGGTGCGAACTTGCTGCGCAGGGGGGTGTTCGGTTGAACGCTCAACCTTTACGCTCAAAGTAGCGGAAGGCAAAAAACAGTCCGAACATCAGGAACAGCAGTCCCGACAGATCGCCGATCAAAAAGGCAAAATACTCGGCCGTCGCGCTGCCAAAAGCCAGGTTGGTCAGGCCGGACACCAGGATTGACGTGATGACCCCGACCCCCATGATGCAGGCCCAGCAGGGCGCGCGATCAGCGGCGGGAAACAGATCCCATCCCAGCCATTTCAACAAATAGAATACGGCCGGCGCCGTCGTGACCGCAATCAAGATGGCCAACAGGCGGCTTGTCAAAAAAACGTCCGAGCCACCGAGTGTCGCGAAAACCAGAAAGACACCGGGCAGCATGGCCAGTATCGCACGCCACCCCAAGAGCCACGCCGCAAGGACCCGCACGCCGTGCGGAAGAAACAACAGGCTGGCGCGGCTGGGGTACTCTGGAAAGAACACGTTCTGCATGGGCATCAAAACCCAAAATGTCAGAAACGATGCGCCGATATAGGCCAAAGAAGCGTAAAACGTGTCAGAGGCCCACGATCGCATCACGTCATGCTTCTTTCAGGATTGCTCAGCGGTCAACGCGGGGCGTTGACGACATACCGTCCCCGGTTGGCGTTCCCGCTTTGGGACAAGTAGCCCTTCTGTACCAGCGACTTGAGGGCGCGGAAGAAGGTCGGGCGCGAAACGCTTTGCACCAAAGTGTGCTCGATCAGGCCATAGGTCCGGACTTCGCGCGAGTCTTTCGACAATTCTTCGGCCGCGTAATAAATGTCACGCTCTACCGGAGAAAGCTCTTCGAGCCCCAACGTGCGTTCCATGCTCTGCATCAACTTGCGCAGTTCCGCCAGTTTCGAGATCTCGGTCATTTCCATTCCTGATTTTACCAGCGCCACCAGTTGATATCCGCTTGGTCAAATGACCCATGATAGTCGCCTATCACACGGCATATCTCATGTTGACACTCATCCCCTTGATAATACACTACCGCCTTGATTAGGCTGCTCATCTTGCGAGTGTGAGTGTCCGCGCGCGAGCTGCCCAAAGGTTTTTTCAGTCTCGGCCCGGTGCATTTTGCGCCGGGCTATTTCCTTGTAATGGGTCCTTGATTTACTGCATGATTTTTAGGCGGGCAACGAATTTGTTCATGCCAATGTCACATTACAACTGCAGGAAGAACAAACAACTGCAAGGACCCGTTATTGTGCGCGCAGGGGCCCGTAACCGCGCCCCTGCATGTCGGTTCAGCCGATTGCGACGGCTTTGATGTCTTCGTCGATGAACGGCAAATACTGTTCAAAGTTCTCGGCAAACATGTGCACCAGCTTTTTCGCCTGTTTGTCGAAAGCGGCCTGATCGTCCCATGTGCGACGCGGATCCAACAGAACTTCGGGCACGCCGGGGACCGTCACCGGAACGTCGAAGCCGAAATTGGCGTCCTTGCGATACTCGGCATCGGCCAACGAGCCGTCCAGAGCCGCAGTCAGCAGGGCACGCGTGGCCTTGATCGGCATCCGGCTGCCCACACCGTATGCGCCGCCGGTCCAGCCGGTATTGACCAGCCAGCAGGTTGCGCCGTGCTGGGCGATCTTGTCGCGCAGCAGCTTGCCGTATTCCTCGGGGCGGCGCGGCATGAACGGGGCGCCGAAGCAGGTCGAGAAGGTGGGCTGCGGCTCGGTCACGCCGCGCTCGGTTCCGGCAACCTTCGAGGTGAAGCCCGACAGGAAGTGGTACATCGCCTGCGCCGGGGTCAACCGCGCGATTGGCGGCAGCACGCCGAAGGCATCACAGGTCAGCATGATGATGTTTTTCGGGTGCCCGCCCAGCGCCGTCTTGGAGGCGTTCGAAATGTATTCCAGCGGGTAGGCGCACCGCATGTTGGCGGTCAGGCTGTCATCATTGAAATCCAGTTTCAGAGTTTCGGGATCGAAGACCATGTTCTCGATCACCGTGCCGAACTTCGACGTGGTCGCGTAGATCTCGGGTTCCGCTTCAGCGCTCAGATTGATGGTCTTGGCATAGCATCCGCCTTCGAAGTTGAAGGTCCCGCGATCCGACCAGCCGTGCTCGTCGTCGCCGATCAGAACACGTGCCGGATCAGCCGAAAGCGTGGTCTTTCCGGTGCCGGACAGGCCGAAGAAAACGGCGGTGTCGACGGGGTTGCCCACCGCATGGTTGGCCGAGCAATGCATCGGCATCACGCCTTTTTCCGGCAGCAGGTAGTTCAGAAGCGTAAACACGGACTTCTTGTTCTCGCCCGCGTATTCGGTGCCGCCGATGAGAATCAGTTTGCGGTCAAAGTTCAGCGCGATCACCGTTTCGCTTCGGCAATCGTGCTTTTTCGGGTCCGCCTGGAAACTGGGGCAGTTGATGATGGTGTAATCTGCGATGAATTCGTCCAGGTCCTCGCGGTCCGGGCGACGCAGCAGGTGCCGGATGAACAGGTTGTGCCAGGCCAGTTCCGTAACCATGCGCACATTGATCGCATAGGCATGATCAGCGCCGCCAACCAGATCCTGAACGAAGTAGTCCTTGCCTTTCATATGGGCCAGCATGTCGGCGTACAGCGCGTCAAAGCCATCGGGGCTCATTTCCGCGTTGTTTTCCCACCAGATGCTGTCCGCCACGCTTTCGGTCCGGACGACGTGCTTGTCCTTGGGTGAACGGCCCGTGAACTTGCCGGTGGACACCAGAAACGCTCCGCCATTGCCCAGCGTGCCTTCATTCCGCTTGAGCGCCTTCTGAATCAGCGCCGGCTCCATCAAGTTGTAATAGACATTGCCCAGCCCCTCGATGCCTTGATCTTCGAGGCGGAACTGCGGGTTTACCCGTCCAAATGTCATTCGTGTCTTCTCCTGTGGCGGCGCTGCGGCGGTTGGGGCCGTCTGCGCTCATGAGGCGTAGTGCCGGTTAGTCCGGCGGATAAGGGCCTCATATCACGGCCGTTTAGGGCATGAACAGGACGGTTTGGCACAGTTAGCGCAACCAAGGCCGGGTTTAGCGCAACCAAGATTTTCCGGTCGGAAATCCCGGGCACTTTCGGAAGCGCAGGACGACCTTTTTGTCGCAGGATCGTGAACAATGTGGCGCGATTCGTACATCCGGATTGATTCGCGGCCTTAAAAAAGCCAAGAATGCCCTACAAAAAGCAAAAATACATCGTGAGTGAGCAGGTAAAGGGGCAGCCCTATGTCTAAGATTGCACTGGTGGATGACGATCGGAACATTCTGACGTCCGTATCCATGACGCTCGAGGCCGAAGGGTTCGAGGTCGAAACCTACAATGACGGGCAGGCAGCCCTTGATGCGTTCAACAAGAAACTGCCGGACATGGCGGTTCTGGACATCAAGATGCCCCGCATGGACGGCATGGATTTGCTGCAGCGGCTGCGGCAGAAAACCCAGATGCCGGTGATTTTCCTCACGTCCAAAGACGATGAGATCGACGAGGTTCTGGGCCTGCGGATGGGCGCGGATGACTACGTGAAAAAGCCATTCTCTCAACGCCTTCTGGTCGAGCGCATCCGTGCACTGCTGCGCCGTCAGGAAGCGACCGACGGGGATGCGTCGGCTGCAACCACCGGGGACGCAAAGGTGATGGAGCGCGGCGATCTGCGCATGGACCCCCTGCGTCACGCGGTCAGCTGGAAGGGGACCGATGTTTCGCTGACGGTCACGGAATTCCTGCTGCTGCAGGCCTTGGCGCAACGCCCCGGCTTCGTCAAAAGCCGCGATCAGCTGATGGATGTCGCATATGACGATCAGGTCTATGTCGACGACCGGACCATCGACAGCCACATCAAGCGTCTGCGCAAGAAGATGCGTGCGGCTGATCCCGAGTTTTCGGCTATCGAAACGCTGTACGGTATCGGGTACCGTTACAACGAGGAATAAGCCGGGCCGGCTTTCTGCAAAGGTGAATTTGTTTCGTGCGTGACACCGAGCAATCCAGCGAGTTGCGCGACGGTGACGTCGTTCTGGGCGATGATTGGGTCATCCCGCAAGACCCCGAGTCGGCCGAGCTGCGCGCGCGGCGATCGCGGCGTACTCTGTTCACGCTGCGCAACTCGCCGCTGGCGCGCAAGATCATCACGTTCAACCTGATTGCTTTGGTGATCCTGGTCGCAGGGCTGCTGTATCTGGATGACACCCGAAAAGAGAGGGTCCAGCAAACGGCGCGGAACCTGATCGGCGATGCGCAACTGGTCAGCAACGTCTTCGAGGCCCAGCTGCGCCAGGTTGCCGGATCGCGGGACGCTTCTGACCTGAACGTCAAGGCGACACTTGCCGGGCTGAGCATCCCCGAAGGCGGCGAAGTCTTCGTCTATGACAGCACCGGCACGTTGATCGGCTGGACACGGGGTTCCTCGACCGTGTCGGAATTGCCGGGCCTGATTCAGGCCGAGGCGGACGTTCCGACCGGCAGCACATTGATCTCTGATGCCCTGACCGCCGTCTGGAATGGTCTGTATTCGGTTTTCACCACCGGATCTGAAACCGAGGCGCCGACGCTGGCACAGCGGGTTCAGGACATCATACCAAACGCGCTGGACGGCCACATGCAGGTTCACGCCGTGTCTGATGCGGCCGGAGACACCGTGATTGTGGCGGCGTCGCCAATCGTTCTGGATGGCGCCCCTGTGGGGGCTGTCGCAATGGCTGGCCCCGCCGGAGAAATCGATGCACTGGCTCGAAAAGAGCAGGAGCGCATTCTACAGATGTTTGTCGTTGCCCTGCTGGTCTCGGTGGGTCTCAGCCTTGTGCTGGCCTCGACCATCGCGAACCCGCTGGCGGATCTGGCCGCTGCGGCGGAAATGGGCAAGGACCGCGGCACTGGGGTCAATCCCGGCCGTATCCGCATCCCCGACCTGAGCGCCCGCCCGGACGAGATTGGTCGGCTTAGCCGTGCGCTGCGGGGAATGGTGACGGCGCTCTACAACCGGATAGACGCCAACGAACAGTTCGCGGCTGACGTCGCGCATGAAATCAAGAACCCCTTGGCCAGCCTGCAATCGGCCGTCGGTACGCTGCGAATGGTCAAGCGTGACGATCAGCGCGAGAAATTGTTGGGCGTTATTGAGCACGATGTCCGCCGATTGGACCGCCTTGTCAGCGACATCTCGAATGCGTCCCGCCTGGACGCTGAACTGGTCAAAGAGCAGGAGCAGCCCTTCGATCTTCTGAAGCTGATCGGCAATATCAGTCAGTACCTGGGCGAAGATGCCCGATCGAAGGGGATCGACTACATCACGGATTTGCCGTCCAAGCCCATCGTCATAAACGGGCTCGAGGCCCGTCTGGCACAGGTTTTCGTGAACCTGATTACAAATGCCATCTCCTTCTGCGAGGAAAGCGACGCGATCCGCGTTTGGGTGCGCCAACGCGAAAACCGGGTTCTGGTTGTTGTTGAAGACACTGGCCCCGGTATTCCGGATCAGGCCCTGACCAAGGTGTTCAAGCGCTTCTATTCGCAGCGCCCGGCCGAGCATTTCGGCAACAACTCGGGTCTTGGACTTGCGATCTCGAAACAGATTGTCGAGGCCCACGGCGGCGTCATCTGGGCCGAGAACATCCGCCCGACCGAGGCGGACATCACGTCGGACCCGCAAGGTGCGCGGTTTGTCGTGGGTCTTCCCCTTTAAGCGATGTGGGCTTTGCGCCTTCCGGAAAAGCCCAGCGATGATCCGGTCTGCGTGCACGCCACATGCGTTGCCGTTGCTGGCCGCGGCGCCCTGATTTCGGGGCCGTCCGGGGCCGGAAAATCGGCACTTGCATTGCAGATGATGGGCTTCGGCGCGGACATGGTCGCCGATGATCGTGTAAACCTAACCCTGTCGGGCGACCGGGTGATTGCGGATGCGGTCCCTCAGATCCGAGGATTGGTCGAGGCCCGCGGCGTCGGCCTGCTGCGCGCCACGGCCTGCGGCCCCGTTCCGTTGGAATGGATCGTGGATCTGGATCAAGTGGAATCCCAGCGACTGCCGGAACCGCGACAGGTTCTTGTGCTGGGACATCCTGTTCCCTTGCTTCGTGCCGCCGGCGTCCCCAACTTGGCATCAGCACTTGTTCAACTGATGAAAATGGGGCGCGTCGATCCACAATGGCCAAGCACATGACAGCACAAACGCGCATCGTTCTGGTGACAGGTCCGTCGGGCGCGGGCCGGTCGACGGCGATTCATGTGCTCGAGGATCTGGGCTATGAGGCCATCGACAACTTGCCGATGGGCCTGTTGCTGCGCCTGATGGAGGGCGCGGATCCATCCCGGCCGATGGCGCTGGGAATCGATGCTCGCAATCGTGATTTCTCGACCATCGGCTTTATCGAATTGGTCGCCAAACTGGGCCGGATGAGCCAGGTGGACCTGTCCACGCTTTATCTGGATTGCAGCGACGACGTGCTGTTGCGCCGGTTTTCGGAAACCCGACGCCGTCATCCGGTCGCAACCGATGCCAGCCCCGAAACCGGCATCCGCCAGGAAAAGGAATTGTTGGAGCCGATCCGCGAGATCGCCGACACCCTGATCGACACCAGCGTGCTCAACGTGCACCAGCTGCGATCCGAGGTCGAACGCTGGTTCGCCCCGGAAGGAGGCCGGCATCTGGCCGTTTCTATCGAGTCCTTCTCCTACAAACGGGGGCTGCCGCTGGGCCTCGACATGGTGTTCGACTGCCGATTTCTGGCCAACCCCTATTGGCGTCCGGAGCTGCGCGAGGCTGATGGTCGAAATCCGGACGTTGCGTCCTATGTTCAGGCTGACACGAACTATGCCGCCTTTTTTGAACGAGTGGTGGAGCTGTTGCTGTCTCTGCTGCCCGCCTTCAAGGCCGAGGGCAAAACGCACCTGTCGGTCGCCTTCGGCTGTACCGGGGGTCAGCACCGCTCGGTCG
>NZ_JBXWSK010000063.1:0-19485 GCF_059613385.1 Ruegeria sp. BHSA162 | reverse complement strand
TGGCCATGGGATTGTCTATTTAGCTTCAGATGAATCCGCTTTTATGACGGGGCAAGCCCTGGTTATCGATGGCGGTGAATGCATTTAGTGATGGGTTAGACCGCTCAAGAGAATGTCTATCGCCGCAATTCATTTTGGCGAGCACATTTCAGTCCGCTTTGGGCTCACTGCCGCCGAATGCTTGAGCAGAAAGGCCTTTGTTGGGCTTGGACATGAACCGGCCATCGACAGCTCTGGCCAAGAGGTTGATCCTGCGGCGTTTCCGATGATGAGCTGCCGTCCGTGTCCCAAAAGCCGAGGTTCGGCTTGGTGGCGGCGAAATCTTGGTGAGAGCCCAACATGCCAGTTTTCTGCTCGGCGGCGAACGTCGGCTTCACAACGTTCCAACTCACCTTTGAACCAACTCATCTGAACAGTTGTTGAACGATTTCGCGGGCGTAGGCGTGAACCCAAACCTCTGCTTGGTAAGAGGACGAGTAATAGACCACTACCGTGTCAGTCTCAGGGGACACATAACGTCCTCGCCGGGACGTGAGCAGAGCCATTCCGCTGTAGGTGTTGCACCGCTGGATCAGCTGATTGCGTCGTCTACATTTGGAAGGCTCACCTCGCGAAGCTCCATCATGGGGCGGCCGATGTCGACCGCGAAGACAACCATGCACCCGGCAACCGATACTCAAAACGCAAAGAGACTTGATCTAGGCTGTGCGATTAGACAACACCTTCAGAGCCCTGCGAAAATCAATACATCCTGACCCTAAAAATTTGTATTGTTTTCAAACCACTCACCACGGCCGCAGTTGGTCACTTTCGCTCATTCTGACCTATCCAACGGGGTTCTATCACCAGCACCTTGTCAAAGGCCAATCGTTGGCTTGAGTTATCTTCCTACAATAGATTTGTGAAAAAATTCATTCATTGTAAGGTATTGATAGGTCGATGCACTCGCACCTAATCTGAAGGACGCTAGGAAATTCTGCAGTAGTCGTACCATTGATTGCGAAGATGGACTGAACCCGTGTGAGAGAATACATGACGCAATTCAATCTCCGGAACGTTGCCAGAACAACGGCCTCAATAATACCTACGGTTTTGTCTGTTGTGTTGGTGTCGTCTTTGTTTCTTGGGGCGGCACGGGCACAACAGCTTGATCACACAGATCCGTATCAGCACTCAATTTCTATTTCGAGTGATCCAAGAGTACACGAAAAAGTACTCGCTCGGCATTTGGTTGCGTTGGGCGTAGAAGATCTTACAGAAATTGCCGACATTTGGCAGCGCCGCGTCCAAACTAATCTGGCTAGAATAGCCGAGGGTGTAACACGATTGGAAACCGTGGCAGATGATCAAGCTCCTGAACTTGTTGCAGAAATCAAAGAGGTAAACCAAGAGAATATAGGTTATTTTCAAAATTACATAATCGTGGTTTACGCTTTGGCCCGTAAAGGTGGGCCGGAAGAGGAGGTGAAAAAGCACGAGGACTTCATCAGAGGCTTCATAGGCGAGCTTATGCTGTCGTACCAATGGGCCACAATCGCACATCTATCGTGGGACTGGGTGCGATCTGGTAAGGGGGGGCTTACGGCGCTAAGCGGTCTATTTCAAGCAATTGCAGTTCTTATCGCAGCTTTCATTCTCGGGAGCATTCTAAAAAGAGTGTCTGGCAGATGGCTCCGAAATCGAGATGAAGAAAATGAAATTGCGGCAGTAGTCGTGCCGAATGTTGTGTGCTGGGGCATTCTACTACTCGGATTTCTCTTAGCCCTGTGGGGGCTCGGCGTAAATATCGGTGTCACAACTGCCGTTATCGGTGGTTTTGGATTTCTGATAGCCTTCATGATGCAGAATCTTTTTCAAAGTGTGATTGGTGGTTTTCTGCTTCAAGCGACTAATCCCTATTCAAAAGGCGACGTTATTTCGATCAATCAGATCGTGGGAACAGTTATCGACGTGAATGTGATTTCGACAAAGCTCAGAACTTTTGACAATCGCCTTGTTCAGATCCCAAATCAGTCCATCTGGCAGGGGTCTATGGAAAACCTTACCAAGTACCGTGTGCGCCGCGTCGATCTTGTATTTGGGATTGGTTATAAGGATGACATTGAAAGCGCAAAGGCGGTCCTTAACGAAATGGTAGTTGAAGACGAACGTTGCCTCAGAAACCCGGAAACACGGATTTTTGTCGGTGAATTGGGGCCTTCATCCGTGAACGTTTTTTGCCGGCCATGGGTGCGAACCGATGACTACTGGGATGTACTTTGGGACCTGACAGAGACTGGAAAAACACGCTTGCAGAACAAAGGCATCTTTATCGCATATCCGCAGATGGACGTGCATGTTCACACCGGAAATGAGCCTTCGTCTGCTGATTGAACGAAATCATTAGCAACTGTATTTCTCAGGGGGTCTGAGCCGACCAGTTTTGCCGAGATTTGAGGAGTGCGTTTGCGATTGTGACGAGCTTTCTGGCGACTGCTGTGATGATGACTTTGTGTGGCTTGCCCGCGTCGCGCAAACGATCTGCGAAGATCTTGAGATGCGGATTGTGATGACTCGCGACGAGAGCAGCCTGGAACATGACGTGTCGTACCTGTCGCCGTCCGCCACCAACGGCGCGCTTGCCGCGCATCGCACCGCTGTTGTGAGCAATGGGAGCCAGGCCCGTGAGCGCAAGCAGCTTGTTCTCCCGAGAGTTGGCCCAGTTCTGGCATTTCCGCGATCAGCATAGTGCTGGCAACGGGGCCGATCCCGGGGGCAGAACGCAAGATACCAGCGGTTTGTGCAAGGCCCTGATCTGCGGCGATGGTCTGCGCAATCTGGTCTTCCAATTTACCGATCTGTCGATCCAACAGCGCCCTCAGCTTAGCATCAACTTCAGTGAATATCCCATCCGTTCCCAACTTCTCATGCGCCTTGATCTGCGCCAGAAGTCTCTTGCGCGTCTCGACAAGTTGCGCACGCTTTGATGCCAAGGCTCTGAGAAGGCGCAATTTCCCATGTGGCAGTTCGCGCCCTGCGTCTGGTCGAAATGCCATGAATCGCGCAATGAGTTCCGCGTCGATCCGATCCGTCTTGGCGCGTGTGCCATGGCTGGCAGCGAAGGCTTTGATCTGAGCTGGCGGCAACTGCCGAGTCGCGATACCGGCTGCATCCAGCGCGGTCCACAGACGCCATTCCTGCCCTCCAGTCGCCTCGAAACAAACAAGCGCGTGCGTTGATTGTGCCAGACCAACAAGCTGCGCGTGGCCCTCATAGCTGTTCGGGAGCCGCAACCTACGAATGTCCGGCAGACAATGAACGTCAAGCCAATCGCGGCTGACGTCTATGCCGATGATCTGTTCGTGTGATAC
The DNA here is from genome assembly GCF_059613385.1 of Ruegeria sp. BHSA162. Classification (NCBI taxonomy): domain Bacteria; kingdom Pseudomonadati; phylum Pseudomonadota; class Alphaproteobacteria; order Rhodobacterales; family Roseobacteraceae; genus Ruegeria; species Ruegeria sp. BHSA162. The sequence goes on along the minus strand of NZ_JBXWSK010000063.1, from coordinate 16,135 downwards.
TTTGTTCATACCCTCTTCCTTCTGCTCCGCGGTCCAGACCGGCCGCATTCAACTGTTCGAGACGATGAAGAGAGACGGTGCTGGCTCGCTAGGAAACGTGGTCATGCCACAAGGCTCAGACGCCATACACCGCCCCGTCAGTAACCTCGGCAAAGGTTGCTGACGGGGGTTAAGTTAGCAAACTCGAGATACAGAAGGCTCAGGACCAACAAACCTCGCTCGCATAAAGTGATCGGCTGGCTGCGCGGAGCTGCAACTTTTCAATTCGGGCACAGGTCTGCCTTGGTTCAGGGGATTTAGGCTCGCAATGTTTCGCCGCCCCGGATTTCCGGAGCGGCGGTTGTCATGTGATACTTGGAGGGGTCGGTCTAGGTTTCAGGAGTTCGCGTTGCAGGTCCCCCATTTTACGTCGCCATTGCCATCATTGGCCTGCTGGATGAGGTCGGCGCAGACAGGACCGTCGAAGGCCTTCGTGTCCTCAATGTTGAAAGTGATCGTCTGAGCCGTATCCATGGCGCGGGTGCGAATATCCCCATTGTCCAAGTTGTACTGGAAGCTTACCCAGGTGGGGTAGTCATCGCCTGCGCCGTTGTCCTGCGGGTCCTGGATGTTCAAGGGCACGGTCACCGAGTAATCGAAGGCCTGCTGGATGCGGCCCAGCGTTTCGGCGTAGTTCAGATCGCTGTAATCCTGGTTCATTGACGTCCAGAGCATCCGGACATTGCGGTTGGCCGACCCGATGTCGGCAGGGATGCCTTGCCCCGACGGATTGTTTGCAAGATCAAATTGGGCGGCGTACTCGCGCTGGTCCTGCTGGAGCGGGCTGTTGACCATGACCCGCAGATCGCTGTCGGTATCGCCGGTGTAGACGACCTCCAAGCCACCTTCGTTGAGCTGGAAGAGTGCAATATGGCCGCTTTTGTCGACCGCCGAGAAGTGCACGCCGTGGTAGCTGTCGCTGCCGCGCATTTTGCTGCCCCATGCGATCTGGAACTCACCCGCTTCGTGTCCGGCGACGACCTCGGCCACGGTGGCGTAGTTCTCGGCGATGAATGTCGTCAGGTCTGCCATGTTGACCGCTGGCGCACCACTATCCTTATGCTCGGTAACGAAGGGTTTGGAGTCGTTCATGTAAAGGCCCATGGCGCTCAGGCCCTGGTCGTTGATTGCCTCGGCGGTGACACCGTGGAATGTCTCGTGCTCTTCCATGGCAACCGTGTGATACTTGACGGTCCATTCCTTTACGTTGGCGTATTCGGCAACATCAGAGGAAGCGCGGGCTTCGCCCTCCGGGTGGACACGGGCATAGGCGCCAAGACGGCTGCCGCCCCAGTCCAGCGAACGGGTCACGATTGTGCCATGGTCCGTGTCGGCAACGAAGCGCGAACAAGCATTGGCTGTGACGGCAGTGGTGGTCACAGTGGCAGCCAGGATGGCGGTGATGGCGGTGGAGGTCCAGGAGCGGTTCTTGGTGCTGGAGGCTTTCATCTTTCTGTTTCCCTTCGGCTTTTGCGGATCTGTCCGCGTTTTCGATGATTAGGACTTAGCCAACGGTGTGATGAAGCGGGACGTCGACAACTGTTAACAACAGTTGGGCGATCAGCGCCGAACGCCAACCGATCCACCCGATGGGGAGCAATTTTGCAAACAGGTTGCAAGCGCGGGCTTGCGGCTTAGAGTTTAGGGGTTGAAGCTACAGAGGCTGACCATGAGAGACCAACCGAGCAACGAAGAGATAGCCCAACAGCTTGAGAAAATCCTGGCATCGCCTGACTTTACGGCTGGCCCAAGGATACAGAAATTCCTCGCCCACATTGTAAACGAAGAGCTTGAGGGTCGGGGCGAGTTCCTCAAGGGTACTGCTCTCGCGATGGATATATTCGGACGCGGCGCCGATTTTGACTCAAACAATGACTCCATTGTCCGAATCGAAGCGATCAAGCTGCGCAAGGCAATTGAACACTACTACCTGACAGCTGGTGTCGCCGACGAGATCATAATCACCGTTCCGAAGGGCAGGTATCGCCCGCAGTTCGTGCGGCGCGCGGTAGAGGAAAGCAAAATCCAAAAAAGCATCCCGCGTGGACTACCAACACTCGCAATCTTGCAGTTTGAAGGTGCGGACTCCGAAAAAGCCCTGATTTTCCGAGAAGGGTTGCCTGAAGAGATCGCGCTCGAGCTCGCCCGCTTTGGCCAGATCAAAGTGTTGTCAGGTTGGCACACCGACCACTCAACGCGGGAGGTGGGGCAACAAGAACTGATAGAGAGTTCAGACTACATCTTGAGAGGCAATGTCCGGGAGGCTGGTGGGAGCCTGCGTGTGTCAGTTCAACTCGACCGAAACCCTGGAAAAGCTTTAGTCTGGTCCGACAGGTTTCGCGTTTCCGGAGATTCAGAAGATCCCTTCGATGTGCAGGAACAAATTGCACGGCAATGCGCGACCCGTATGGCGGACGCCTACGGCGCAGTCGCCGAAGATCTCAATGCGCAATACTCCGGGAGGCGTGCGGAAGATGCAGGTGTCTTTGAGGCCCTTCTGGCGTTTCATGCACACATGCGGACTTCACGCCGATCCAGTCTCGAAGAGTTCAGTGACCTCATCGACACCGCGCTACGCGACAATCCTTCGAGCGGGTTGGCCCACGCGCTCAAGGCCATTGCACTAATCGAGGAAGCAGCTTTGGGCGCCCGGTCTGCGGAAGATGTTGTCTCCGATGGAAGGAGCCATGCAGAAACGGCCATCGCGTTGGCACCTAACTGTCAGGAAGCTCTCTACGCCGCTGCGAGTTTCGCGCGATTTCACGGTGAGAACACCCGGTACGCCAACCTGATAGAGCGCGCTATCGAGGCGAACCCGAATGCCACGTTGTTGACTGCGATGGTGGGAGGTTGGCTCGCCGCAATCGGGGACACGCAAGAAGCGACAGCCATGATCGAAGGCGCAAGAGAACACAACCCGCTACTGCCAATCTGGATCAACATCCCTTGTGCGCTCGATCCCTTCATGCGGGGCGAATACGAGGTGGCCTCGGATATGATCAGCGAGGTGGATGGCCGTGACAATCTGTACGACTGGATGCTGATTGCCGCCATGCATGCAATGGCCGGGCGAATAGATATGGGGAAAAAGGCTCTGGCGGCATTCTTCGAGGCCGGGGTCGACCCAGAATATTTCCTGCGTTCGATCCCGCTTGCGGAGCCTGTCGCAGGACGCATCGAGCAGGGGATTAGCGCTCTACTCTCCGTTAAATGATCTCCAACCGAATGCGGACGTTGGAAATTGGCGCTGTGTTTTGCTAACGGCTGCCCCTTCCGTCAGACGGTGGAAAAGTCGTCATTCTTGACGTTCGATATGGCGGTTCCAACCGGTGTGAGCCCGTGATTCAAGGGCGATGGGAGGAACGCACGTGTCGCATCTGTTTTGGCTCAAGTCAGACCACGTGAACCGCATCAAACACCTTTTCCCGAAACCTCGCGGGGGTGGACGATCCGACGACCGAATGGTGCTTAGCGGTATCATCCATGTCATTCGAAACGGCCTTCGGTGGCGAGACGCTCCGGCGGATCATGGGTCGCACAAGACGCTCTAAAATCGTTTTGTGAGATGGTCTCGCATGGGTATCTTTGCCCGTATCTTTAGGGAACTGGCTCAGCCAGGACAGGATGGTGAAACCATCATGATCGACAGCACTCACCTGAAGGCACACCGAACAGCGTCAAGCCTCTCAAAAGGGGGGCTCGAACGCGTGCCATCGGTCGCACAAAGGGCGGTTTGAACAGCAAACTGCACACGGTCTGCGACAGACGTGGATGGCCACTGACGTTCTTCCTCTCATCCGGCCAGATGAGCGATGCAAAGGGTGCTATGGTGTTGCTGGGCAGCCTTCCACGAGCCAAATCACTCTTGGCAGACAAAGGGTATGATGCAGACAGGTTCCGTGAGGCGCTTGCCGAACGCGGCACCGAGGCCTGCATACTGGCGCGACGTGGTCGAAGAAACCCGGCTGAACATGACACCAAGCTATATCGTCAGAGCCATCGCATCGAGAATCTGTTTGCCAGATTGAAAGACTGGTGCCGTATCGCGACGCGCTATGACAGGTGCGGTGACTTGTTCCTGTCCGCCATATGCCTTGCCGCGACCGTCATTTTTTGGTTGTGGGATGCTGTAACGGGGCCTGCGTCACGCACGACCGTTGCCACTTGCCAGATCAGCACCGCGCTGTCGCCATTCCCGTATTGAGCCCACATGGAGGATGACGGGATGAAATCATTTGTTGGACTGGATGTATCGCTTGCGAAGACCGCTATTTGCGTGATCAGCGAACACGGCCAGATTATCAACGAAGCAGAGACTGAAAGTGAACCCGTAGTTCTGGCGCGCTGGTTTGATGAACTTGACGGCAGCATCGCTGCGAGTGGCCTGGAGGCCGGGCCACTGTCGCATTGGCTGCACCGTGGGCTGACCGAAGCTGGCCTTGATGCGGTACTCATGGAAACGCGCCAAGTGAAAGGTGCATTGAAGGCCATGCCGATCAAGACGGATCGGCGCGATGCCGAGGGGATCGCTCGGCTGCTTCACCTTGGCTGGTTCCGCCCGGTTCACTGCAAATCGGTCTCGGCTCAAGAAACCCGCGCCGTTCTCGGTGCCCGCAAAGCCATTCAACAAAACATGATCGCCTTGGAAATGTCGCTGAGAGGACTGCTGCGGAACTTTGGCCTCAAGGTGGGCGCGATCTCTCGCGGCAGATTCGAGGCCCGCATTCGGGAATTGGCAGATGGAAATCCCATGCTGGAAACCGCGACAGCACCAATGCTGCGTGCCAGAGCATCTCTGCGACAGGAACTGGCCGGTCTCGAAAAGCGCGTGCGCAAGTTGGCTGGGGATGATCCAGTATGCCTACGCCTTATGTCGATGCCTGGGATCGGTGCAGTAGTAGCGTTGACATTCCGTGCTGCGGTCGATGATCCGGCTCGCTTTCGGTCGTCAAAGAGAGTTGGTCCCTGGGTTGGTTTGACGCCTTCACGCAATCAGTCCGGTGAACGGGACCTGTCAGGCGGTATCACCAAAGCTGGTGACGTGAATCTGAGGCGGGCGTTGTGCCAAGCCGCAACCGTCATGATGAACCGTGGCCGGTCGACTTGGTTGCGAACATGGGGCGCCCAATTGGCTCAACGCCGCGGTCGTAAAATCGCAATGGTTGCTCTCGCACGCCGCATCGCTGTCATACTTCATCGGATTTGGATCGACGGCACCGAGTTCCAGCCCGATGAGGCACCGAAAATGACCTGACCTTGTCGTTGCCTTACCCGTTGCCTGCTTGAGCGCGGGCTTTCGAGGTCCCCCAGGGACGTGGTTCCGATGATGCCGTGGTCAGGACTGTCGCTATTCTTTGCCAAGCACGCCTATGAGATGGGCACATCGGAATTACATCGAACCAGCATCATGTTGGCAGCCATCGCGCTGACCACGAACCGAAGCAAGTACCCAAAGGATCTCAGCCGAAAGCCGCTAGAAAAGGCGGAACGGACACTAACAATACCAAGGTAGCCGCTCCGGCGGATCAATTGTTATACCCAAAACCGCTTGACTGAAGCGACCCCGTTACCGAAGTCCTGACCGTAATGAGTTTCTCGTGTCCGATTTCACACCAACCCAGACCCGGTCAAAAAATACTTAATAGCGTCAACGATGTAAGCGCACCCTAAAATACCAAACAAGAGGGGTACGAGCCAAGACGCGGTAGTGCTGATGAATCGGTTGAATGATTTCAGGCTATCTACGATCGAGCCCCCCATTAGTTGGTAAGCAAGCGGAACCAACAGAAATGGAATGGCGAAGGCGATATTGTAGATCAGCAATCCAGCTAGCTTGGACTGGACGTGAAAACGATACATCTCATTTATGAAACCAACGTAAGGAACCGCGAACGGTATCCCGACTATGCAGATGCTTGCGCCCATGAGAAATGAAGGCAGAACTCCTTCTTCTTGTCGGATAGCTTCAGACTTGCCCGATTGCTTTTTCATTGAAGCATTTATGCTTAACGTAAATGCAAGTGTAAGAAAGACTATTCCCAGTAGAAACCCAACTACAAAGTAAATTGGTATCGGATTCACGAATGTATCAATGACAAAGTCTACCACCGGAGCAATGAACTCTGCCAACCCGTAAACTATCAAAACTCCAATCAAAAAATATGCAGCCGTATGCCCTAGTATCAGTGCAAGACTGCTTGCAATCGGCTTCGCGCCGGTTAACGCGATAGCAGTCGCTGCCAAAAGGACTGGGCTGACCACGTCAACAAGCAGTATAGGTATTGCAACGATCCATACATCATTCATCTAATAGCGCCTTTTGGTTTTATCGTAGCAGCGCCGAAAGCAAATATCTGACGACGGTTTGAGACTAGTACCAAAGTTGAGAAACTGGAAAGACGCCCCAGCTTGGCACAAAGGTCAGAATCCTCGAATAAAATTTTCCGATACCTATGAAGGCGATGCGGCTTTGTTGCGCAAAGGGCAAGAAGCCCAGACGTCCCCTTTCCCCAGACGCACTTATCCAACGGGCTCTGTGACAGGTACGCCGAGCGCGGCGTAGCCGTTCAGCACGGCGGCTCGGATCTGGAGTTCGGCGACCTGACGATCGAAGTCGCGCGCCATGAGGCTCTGCCCCAGTAGCTTCACGCAATGCATCTTCGTCTCGGCGCGGCTTCGGCGGTGGTATCCGCTCCACTTTCGCCAGAGCGCGCGGCCGAGGTATTTCGATGCGCGCAGGGCCTCGTTCCGCGCAATGGCGCCCGCGGTCGACGGCTTCCACGGCTTGGCGTTCTTGCGTGGCGGTATGACGGCATGGGCGCCCCGGTCGGCGATGGCGTCGTGGCACTTGCGCGTGTCGTAGGCGCCATCCGCGGTGACCGTGCCGAGTTCCACATCAGCGGGGAGTTGGTCAAGGAGTTCCGGCAGCATGGGCGCATCGCCGACGTTGCTCCCAGTGATTTCGATGGCTCGAATCTCCAGCGTCTGTTCGTCGACACCGATGTGGATCTTGCGCCACAGACGGCGTTTCGCGCCACCATGCTTGCGGGCGTGGCACTCGCCTTCGCCCTCGGCCTTGATGCCGGTGCTGTCAATCAGTAGGTTCAGCGGGCCCTGCGAGCCACGGTAGGGGATGGTCACGGCCAGAGCCTTCTGGCGCCTGCTCAGCGTGCTGAAATCCGGCACCGCCCAGTCGAGGTCGACCAGGCGCAACAGGCTCTCCACGAACCCGGTCGTCTGCCGGAGGGCCATGCCGAAGAGCACCTTCATCGTCAGGCATGTCTGGATCGCGGCATCGCTATACTGCGGCTGCCGGCCTTGCTTGCCGGTCGGCGGCGGCACCCAGGCCATGTCCGGATCGAACCAGATCGTCAGGGAGCCACGCTGCTTCAGCGCTTCGTTGTAGGCCGGCCAGTTCTTGGTCTTGTAGCTCGGCGGGATGGGTCTGCTCATGTAGACCAGCTACCACGCTGGATTCACGAGATGAATCCCTAACTCAGTCCTTTGCGCAACAAAGCCAGGCGATGCCATAAAGGCACTACGAGCACTTTAGGGTCAACTCCCTCGTGTCCAACGTCTCTCCAACAATACTCAAAAAGCTCTTAGCGTGTTCGTCTAAAGCGTCTCTCAGGGATACCGTTGGAGACTAAAACCGTTAACTGTTTTCCAACTGTAAATTACCTGCATCACGAGCGCGCCCATTCTTAATTCTTTTTTTTGTGAAAAGAGTACGAGGCGCGAGGCATGCAGTCTTTCAAACTTTTAAAGTTACTGAGAAAGCAATATCCTTTGACCACTGCATCGGCCCACAATCTGGTCATGCGAGCGAGCGAGTTGAAGCAGGCGCGATTGCACCAAACCTGGATCGAACTGCATGGTTCTAACAGAGAGCAGTTAGCGTTTGAAAGTGCGCTGCATGATACTTTGACTTGGGCTGCGTATGAAGCACACGCACGTAACGAAGAGGAGTTGTTGAATATTTTCGCAAATTTTATGGCCCTGTTTTTGCACGCCTGTCCAAGTTGGAAAAATGTCCGGCACGAGATCATCGACTATCTGAAAAATGCCAGCACTAAAGATGTATCCGCGTTGCTAGATGCGATTGAACGCGTCCAATGTGAGCGGTCTGCCCTCAAACGGCATGGTGTGACAATGTCATTAAACCGCTTTTGGGTTGACCAGTTTTAATCCCCCCGGACTCTTTGATGAGTTTCCCGGAGTATTTGCCGCGTAAAAAAGTTAGCCCGGCACGACGCTGATTTTCACCGGACAGAAACATTGGTTGCGTCGGTTCAACTAACAGATACACCGGAGTTAAATAGGGTCGGGACCCTAGTGTTGAGCTTTCATGGCCAACAAGCATCATTGGCACGCCGTGTTCATTCTGCGGTCGAAGAGGGAAAGAATATGTGCCGCCATCACCATTACCAGCCAAATCAAAGACGAGCTGATATTTTCGGCAGCGGCAAGTGGCAAAACCGCAAACCCAAATAATATTGAAACGAGGTCACTTGCCTGCCAGCCATCGGAAAGGAGGTCAGGCAACAAACCAAAAAAGCTGCCGAACGCGCCTGCAATGAATGTTGACAAAAGTCCGCCAACCAATGCTGTGACCCATCCTCCAAAGCCTGAACGACCAAACATTGGAGCCAGCAGAAACCCCATGAACGCCCCACCTATGGTCATTGCGATAACATAGCGTATCACAAGCCCGAAATTCTGTTTTGCCCAATCGTCACCCAACCCGCCGGGAAGGTCGCGAGAAAGGAAGAGCAGGAATAAACTGGCCCCAATCACGGCCATTACCAATGTTGCTGCTCGTCGTGGTGTTTTTTTGGGGGATTTTGCGACTGTCATTCAATCGGTCCAATTCGAGTGGGATTTTGAAGGGCGCGAAAGGAAGCGGCTTTGTGGTACGGTATTCTCGCAGATACTGGTCAAGCGTATCAATGTACTTGTTAGATCATACAATAAAACGCGAGCGCGAGGCCAATGAACGGGCAGGGGAAATGTATCCTTGCCCAACTACCTGGAACTGTAGCGCGTATATGTCGCTGTGAAATGCTCAGGCGCTGCTCAATCGTATCAAACGGAAACAGTTGACGACCGTGGCGAGCAAGTCACCGCCTATTAACAAATAAACAAATTTGATTATGATCGCCTTACAAAGGCAGCGAGGTGTTCCATTATGAAGCGGTTTTGGCAAGTTCTCCTATCTTCAAATTCAGCACGTGCATTTTTCCCTGTTTCGACACATGTTTCAGCGGTTCTCGGCGCTCTGACATTCATTGCAGTTTCGATAATCGGCGGCACAGCGGCGGCTCAGTTTCCAATTGCGGGAAGCTACGGGTTGGGTGGCGGGTTGGGACAAACCTCTGCTGTACTGCCTCCTCAGGGAACCAGGGTAATCGAAAATGGGTGGATCAACTACGATATCCAACGTTATGTCGATGACAACGGAGATGACATCGGTGCACCCACGCCCACAGTCAACGCGGCCCGGTTGACCTTCAGATATGTTTTTCGTGACGTCAGGATACTCGGGGCCGATTATGCGGCAGGCGTTGTCCTGACTTACCGAGATCAGATATTGCGGCCTGAACCCGGGTCGGGGACAGACTACCATCTGGGAGACACAGTTGTCACACCAATCGCGTTGGGGTGGCATCACAATACCTGGCACTTTCAAACGTCCTACACCTTTTGGGCCCCAACCGGAGAATTTGAAGCGGGTGGAAGCACCAACACCGGCAAGGGCCTGTGGAGCCACATGCTGTTCGTGGGATCAACATGGAAGCAGGATGCGAGCTTGCCTTGGGCGGCAACGTTTCAGGCACGTTACGAAACGTTCGGACGGCAGAAAACCACCGATATTCGCCCAGGTGACGTCCTGTCATTGGAGTTTGCTTTCGGAAAAGAAGTCGCCCGGGGCTTCAATCTGGGGCTTTTAGCAGCAAGGTCATTCCAGGTTTCAAGGCAAAGCGGGACGCCCGGAGGTAATCCCTCAAAATATGAGATCAATCTGGTCGGAGCCGAAGGTGTCTGGAAACCCAAAGATCTTCCAGGCGCTCAGATCGCCTTGCGCATGGGGAAGGAATTTGACAACCGAAACACGACGGAAGGCTTCGCGACCCTGCTGTCGATTGCCTACGCATTTTAACAGGTGTGCGTGGGGTCATTCGGTGAATCGTTTTCCTTCAAAGGCAAAATGAGAAAAGATCGTGCCTGCGTGGCGATTTTGGCTATGAGTGTAGGCTGTGCTGCGACAGCGCAAAGTACTGATCCGGACGCTTCAGAAGCGGCGGCACGCGCAGCATTGTCAGTTTTGAGTATTGCTGCCACCCCAAACGAAACAATGTCTTCTTTTTCTTTTCTAAGGGCGACTGGCGACACGAAAAGCTTCAGATCAAGCCAACTCCGAGGCGGGTATTACCCACTCGGAAATGGCTTATATCTTGAAGGGCTTGTGGCTTATCAGAAATACAACCCGGTGCTTTTCTTTCCAGAAATTGCACCTGGTGTCGATGTGGACGTGACCTGGGCAAGTGTAGCGGCAACCTTTGGTGTAGGCTGGGAGTTTCCGTTGAAAAATGACTGGCGCATTCGTCCGGTCGGGCATGTATCATTCGGCCATGTTACGGCTGATGCTTCAATTATTAGCTTCCCGTTGCTTCCGGTCAATTCGCAGACGGCGGATTCAGTTGACGGAAACCTGAATGCACTGGGATTAGGGGCATCTGTCGCAGTATTCAAGGAAGCACAAATTGGCCTTTGGCAGGCAGAATACCGATTTCGCCAAACGTTTCTGGAGTTTCACCCAATTGACGAACCACAAGCCGGTGGGGCCAAGGCCAACTCCAACCAGACGACGCTTTTTTCTCGCCATCGCTATCCTTTGAAAGATGTCAGGTTCTTCAACTTGGCCACTCTCCTCGTTTTGGACGCTGGGCTGGTGTATTATCATGGGGATGCCGCAAAGGTTCTGGACACTGATTGGTTGGCAACTGCCGGCGTCGGCATCGAGATTGACACAACCGGAGTTGGTATTCCATCGGTACAAGCCGGGCGGATCATGCTGAATGGTATAATCGCCGAGGATTTTGACGGATTTTCCATAGGCTTGGGCCTCAGGTTTTAGCGTCGCGCTCAACTTTGAGCTAAAGATAATGTTCGGACGTAAGATTCCCTGATGGAATCCAGATTTACAAATCTTGTTAATTTTTTGCGATTTACCTCAGCTTGGCAGATTAAACGAAGATTTTGGCTCATTTTCGAATGAGGAGCAGGATCGCCACCTCCAATATTGGATCACAGTGCCTGAAAAGGTGCGTTGCCAATTGCAGATACAAAGTCGGAGCGTCAGTCATGAAGACCGAAGCGATCAGTGCCGTTGAAGTAATCAGCATGCATTTGAACAGACATTATGAAGCCGATCAACGCGCAGATGCCGTTGTCGAAATGCTTCTTGAAAATGAAATCTCCAGCTGGGACTTTTGGCCCTTGCTGCAAAATTTGTGGGGTGGGTTTGAAAAAATCGACCACACTATGTTTGTTCACGCTATGGGAGCTGAAAAACGTAAGTCAAGTTGGACACCTACCGCTAAGTGGTGCCTGCTTCCCAGGGAAATTTCGATATTTCGCGGGCAAAGTCTTGGTAAAGAAGTTGGACTATCTTGGACAACCAGCTTTGACGCTGCATTGGATTATGCGATCAGGTTTGGTTGTCTGACAAACAAAACTCCGGTCATTCTCGAAACCAAAATTCCGAAACATGCAGTGGCTCTGGTCATCGACGGTTGCGACCAGAACGAATTTGTTTTGTGGAAAGCACCGCAGATTTCAGACTGCGCGATGACCCCAGTTCCGTCGATTCACTAACCTGTCAGGGGTGCGCCCCGAACGTGCCCCGGCAACCAATGCGAACGGCAATACAGGGCCTTTCAGCTTTTTTGCAGTTGAAACTGCCGCGGTGTTAAACCTGTCCAGCGCTTGAAGGCAGTTGAGAATGCAGCTTGTCCCGCAAAGTCCAGATAAAACGCAACCTCACTTATTGTGAAGCCGTCTTTCAGATACGTTTGGGCAAGGTCGCACCGGATGTCATTGACGATATGGCGAAAACTCAAACCCTGCTCGCTAAGACGTCGCGATAGTGATCGCGAGCTGAGCCCCAGATCGGTTGCTACCTGTTGTAGATTAGGAATCCGCCCCGGCAGTTCGTTCAGCAATAGGGCTTCGACCCTATTGCTGATGCCCGACTTTAGACCCACCCTCTCTTTCAACAGGTTGTCCCCGTAATCGGTCAGATGCTTTTTAAGAGCCGGGTCGTAGCTTGAAATTGGCAGATCAAGAGATGAAAGCGGTAGAATAACTTCTGTTCTTTCGGAGCCAAAGAGAATGGCACAGCCAGCAGCTTTTTGTATTTCGGGCCCTGCGGATTTGACTACATGCTGAAACCGAACCTCTAATGGGTAGAATTGGGTGTTCGTGACAACGCGCATCAGAGAAATCGCCGAGAAGATAAGGAATTCTGTCCTCCGGTGAAATTTAGTGAGACCACCGTCAACAATTTGTAGCTGAAGTGAGGCATGGTTTCCCGATACAACCAGCGAATAGTCAATAGTGTCGTCAATCAGAGCGCCGTAATGTGAAGCGTTTTCAATTGCCTCTCTTAGATTTGGTGAATACTTTAAAATGTACCAAACGATGTCGCGCGGAGAATTGAAACCCAATCCGGCGACCGTGGCAAAGACTGGCATTTTCAAGTGATCGCAAGCCAGGCGGACAAACTGACCCTCTTTGTAAGGGTCAATTAGTTTCGCTGGCTTAATAAGATCGCTGCGTGTCAAACCGGAGTCCTGTAAAACGTTTTTAAAGGTACGGGCATCTGACAGCCGTTCCTCGAACATCCGGGCAAAATGCCGAAGCCATGCGTTATCGACGCCCATGAGCATTTTCCTTCAAGTGCGCAGCGGTCCTGATGCAGGATAATACTCGATTGTTTGTTGGCGGCAATTCGTGCGCCACTTGACGACGCTCTTACATTGCTAGACCCCGGCTAATATGTTTCTTGCGATTTGCCGGGGCCAGGTTGTGATGGACTGAACGTCAGAAGCGGTCGTTGACCCCAAACGTAGCAGTTGTCGTTTCCAGGTCGTACTGACCATCAGAGCTGTCAAACCTTTCTTGTGTGACCTCACCAAATATCGAAACGCCGTCAGATATTCGGTGTTCCAGCCCGGCACCAATTGAGGAACCCCAACGGTCATTAACGTCTCCGCCCCGGACATATGAGGGCCCGGCGGTCACGTAGGCCAAGGTGTTGCCAAAGGCATATCCTCGCTTTTCACGGGGACAAAACGCATGGTGGGACGGCTCGCAGCCTCACAGATGGCCTCCGCATCGGCGGCATCGTTTTTCTGCCGCTTCACAAACGGTTTTACATACGCAGGTGGGATGAGCCTGACATCGTGACCAAAGCGACCAATCTCCCTGCCCCAGTAGTGCGCGCTAGAGCAAGCCTCCATCGCAACCACGCATCTCGGCAGCGTGGCAAAAAACTCAAGGACCTGACCTCTGCGCAGTTTCTTCCGAAGAACAGGGTGACCTGAGTGATCTGCTCCGTGCACCTGGAAAACGTTCTTCGCCAAATCCAGGCCAATCATGCTAATCTCTTCCATAGACGCCTCCGTTCAGGTTGTTTGCAAACCCACAACGGCACATCGAGGCCAGCGGGGGCGTCTACACCTTCAGAGCCTCCTAAACATAGCGGTGGACCGGTTCAGTTGGGGAGGCTCGGTTCCGATTTTTTTTGTGCAAATTGATATTCCTCACGTATGATGGAACCACTAACAGGGGAGACACAAGATGAAGTATATTTCTGCCAGTGTACTGGCGCTATGTGCCAGCATTGCTCATGCCCAGGATGCCGCAGACCTAGTTTTGAGAAATGCTTTCGTTCTCACTATGGACAAGGAAAATCCCGAGGCACAAGCCGTTGCCGTACGAGGCAATCAGATCGTGTATGTTGGCGACGTGAACGGCGTGGAAAGCTTAACCGGCGAGAACACCGAAGTTCTTGACCTGACCGGCAAGATGGTGCTCCCCGGCTATGTCAGCGCCCACGACCATGTTCTTGGCTCCGCGTGGTCGACACTAGGCGTCGATCTGAATGCGGCAAAAGACAAAGAAGAAACACTGCAGATGCTGCGGGACTACGTGGCGGAAAACCCGGATCTGCCGATCGTTGTCGGCCAAGGATACAATGCAACCCTTATGGGGGGGGCGCCGACTGCCGCTGAGTTGGATGAAATCATCCCCGACAAGATCGCGATTATCATCGACTTCACCATTCACGACGCTTGGCTGAACACCAAGGCGCTCGAAGCCGGAAACATTACTAAAGATACGCCGGACCCGGTGCCGGGGGTTACTTACTGGATCAGGGATGACGACGGGAACCCATTGGGCGTCGGCAAGGAAGGATCGTGGTTTCCTGTCTATACGAAGGTCGCTTGGGATCCCGAGCGAATGATCGAGGAAAGCCGCGAAAAACTTCAGCCGCAAGTGGTCGCAGGCGGCACAACAACAGCACTGATTCCTGGTGTTGTCACTCCGAATTTCACAAACGCACCTGGCATGTTCGATGATTTGGAGATTTCCATGAAGGTGCTTGAAAAAGCGCTCGCCGACGGTGATTTGCCAGTGCGAACGTTTGTTCAACCGGCCTACAAGGACGCGACAGCCGATCCGGTTGAATTTGCGGCGCGGGCACGTGCAATGGCCGACAAGTACAACGGTGACTTGTTTCGCGTACATGGCATCAAGTTACACCCCGAAGGGACATGGAGTGCCGGCGCGGTTCTGATGCTGGAGCCGTTCGAGGGAACAGACAATATAGGCATCTCGGCGGTGAAACCGGATCAGATGAAAGAGGTCGTCAAGGCCGCAAACGACCAAGGTCTAGATGTTTTTGCCCATGTTGAAGGGTCGGGCACTGTGCGTGGGATGATTGACGCGATCCTTGCGTCGCGCGACTCCGGCAACGCGGACGAGCGCAATGCGCTGCATCACTATCAGATCGTTCATCCTGATGACCAGCAACGCATGATCGACAACAGCATTCCGGTAAACATCACTCCGATTTTTTCGGTGGATTGGGCTGGGCAGGATCAGGACTTTCTCAGCATGTTGGGTGACACGCGGACGAACGAGCGTGTTTCTCAATACAGGCCACTGGCCGATGCCGGGGTCAGCGTCAGCCTTGCAGGAGATTACCCATCCGCGCCGATGTCGACCAATAGTATGCTCTATCAGATCTATACTGCGGTTACGTTCAAGAACCCCCTGGACCCTGCGAACTCTAAGAAGTTCCCAAATGGTGCTGCCCCGCTGGACCTGATGCAGGCGATTGAGGCCGTAACAATCAATCCTGCTTGGCAATTGAGAATGGAAGACAAGCTGGGCTCCCTAGAGGTGGGGAAATTGGCCGATATTGTGATTCTGGACCGAAACATTCTGGAGTTGGATAGCCCCGAAGAGCTGCTGACGACCACGGTTCAAGCAACGATTATGGATGGACAATTCCGCCATCGGGATGGACTATAGTCGCGGCCAATACGACCGAAGTTCAGAGGCACTCCACAATATGGAGGTGCCTCTTTTTTCGTTTTGACCCAGATGTTTCAGTGGCATTGCCAACTTGTTTGCGCGTACTGAACTGGTTAGGCCTCACGCATGAAGATGCCGTCCAAGATGCCTCGCCTGAAGGTGTCACTGTACCCTAATAAACCAGAATCCAACCAGAAATTATCCTGCAATATCAACGAGGTTTTGTATCCTTAATTTTCGTACTGTACCGTTAATTACAATACTGCACCCTTAACTGCCAGACGGTCGAGCCTGTGGAAAATTCTGCTCTCTCCTTGTCGTAGGCCGAGGGAAATCGGCGTTCTACAAAGTACCTAGCGTAGAGTAACTGCCCGCAGCAGGGTCTTGTCAGAAGAACTTGTCTTGAGGCAGGCAGGACGGTTGCGTAGCTTTTGCCCATGACCAAACCTGCCTCTTTCAAGTACTTCAAAACCAGTCCCGAGGTCATCCG